>NZ_JBHUZM010000058.1:0-44050 GCF_042667665.1 Streptomyces sp. NPDC057307
CGGATCACCCCTGTGATCCGGGCCGTCGTCGCGTACAGCGCGTCGCTACTTCACCTCGCGCGGCAGCCGCAGACTCAGGAGCCCCGTCAGGACGATGGCCGCCAACTGCACCAGCAGCGTCACCGTCAGGGCCGTGCCCATCCCCGCGCTGTCGGTCAGGCTCAGGAAGAGCGACCCCAGCGTCGCCACCCCCAGTGCCAGCGCGGACTGCTGCGTCGTGATCATCACGCCGCCGCCCACACCGGCCCGCTCGGGCGGTACGTCGGACAGCACGATCCGGAAGATGACGGGCAGTTGGAGGCCCTGGCCGAAGCCCGCGATCGCGGTGCCCGGCAGCAGGTCCAGCGCGCCGATCGAGGGCCAGTCACGCCAGACCGTGAACGCCAGCAGCGCGATACCGACCGCCTGGAGCACCGCGCCCGCCGTCACGACCAGGCTGCCGTGGCGCCGTACGAGCCGCGGCCCGGCCAGCGTGGCGAAGAAGAAGGCCACCGCGCACGGCACCAGCGCCACCCCGGCGGCGACGGCCGTCATACGCAGCCCCTGCTGCATGGCGATCGCGATGACGAACATGAAGCCGCCGAAACCGATCGAGAACGGCAGCACGAGCGCCAGTCCCCGGCGCAGCGAGACGAGCGCGAACAGGCTCGGCGGGACCAGCGGTGTACGGCCCTGCCGGTCGGCGCGCCGCTCCACGGCCAGGAAGGCGAGCGCCGCGACCGGGAAGGCCGCCAGTGACACCCAGGTCCAGACGGGCCAGCCGGCCGCGCGGCCCTCGGTGAGCGGCGCGAGGAGCGTCATCAGGGCGACGGCGAGCAGCACCGTGCCCGGTACGTCGATGGGCGCGGGCCGCTGGGAGCGGGTCTCCGGCATCGTACGGAAGGCGAGCACCAGCCCCGCGAGGGCGATGGGCACGTTCACCAGGAAGATCGCGCGCCAGCCGCTGCCCGCGATGTCGGCGGCCACCAGCACACCGCCGAGTATCTGGCCGATGACCATGGAGAGCCCGGCGGTGGCCCCGTACAGGCTGAGCGCCTTCGCGCGCCGGTGCCCCGACGTCGCCGACTGGATCGTGGCCAGCACCTGCGGCAGCATCAGCGCGGCGGCGGCGCCCTGGGCGACGCGGGCGCCGACCAGCGTCCAGGCGTCGGGCGAGAGTCCGCAGGCGAGCGAGGTCAGACCGAAGGCGGCCATGCCGGCCATGAAGAGGCGACGGCGGCCGAACATGTCGCCGAGCCGGCCGCCGAGGACGAGCAGGACGGCGTAGCTGAGTCCGTAGCCGGCGACCACCAGCTCCAGCAGGGCGGGGCCCGCGTTCAGGTCGTGCTCGATCGTCGGCAGGGCGACATTGACGATGAAGAAGTCGATCAGCGGGAGCGCGGCACCCAGGAGCACGGTGAACAGACCGAGGGGGCCCAGCACGGACCCGTGGTCGTGGACGACGGCCGGTTCGGTGCCGGTGGGTGCCGTGGTGCCGGTGGATACCGAGGTGGTGGTTGCCGTGGTGCCGGTGGGCGGCGCGGTGGATGTGGAGAGAGGTGCGGATGTTCTACTCACCTCACCGAGAATCCTTCAGCCCGGACCCTGGTACCAGAGTGTCTTTATCCTGGTAGAGGAAGTACCTGGTAATGGGCTGAGGTGAGGGAGAGACTGGGGCGATGACCACCGTGGTCCGCGAACCGGACATCCGACGGCACGAACTCGCGGGCTTCCTGCGCAGCAGGCGCGAGCGCATCACCCCCGAGCAGGTCAGCCTGCCGCGCGGCAGCCGCCGCCGCACCCCTGGCCTGCGCCGCGAGGAGGTCGCGCACCTCTCCGCCGTGGGCGTCACCTGGTACACGTGGCTGGAGCAGGCCCGGGACATCCAGGTGTCCGCCCAGGTGATCGACGCCCTCGCCCGCGCGCTGCTCCTCGACAGGAGCGAGCGCGCGCATCTGTTCGCGCTGGCGGGTGCCGTCGACCCGGCCCCCGGGACGCCCTGCCCCACCATCACGCCCGCCGTGCGGCTGATGCTGGAGCGGCTGGATCCGTTCCCGGCCTGTGTGCAGAACGGGCGGTACGACATCCTGGCCTACAACCGCTCGTACAGCACGCTGATGTGCGACCTCGACGCGCTGCCGCCCGAGGACCGCAACTGCCTCTGGCTCGCCTTCACCAACGAGGAGTGGCAGTCCGCACTCGGCAACCGCGCGGAGACGGTCCGGCTGATGGCCGCCCGGTTCCGCGCCGACATGGCGGAGCACCTGGCCGAGCCCGCCTGGAAGGCGCTGCTCGGACGGCTGCGCGCGGCGTCGCCCGAGTTCTGCGAGATCTGGGAGCGGCACGAGGTCGTCGGCCTGGCCTCCAAGACGAAGAGGTTCGTCAACGCGCGGGTGGGCGCGCTCAGTCTTGAACACACCAACCTCTGGCTGAGTCCGGGCAAGGGCAGCCGCATGGTCTCGTACGTCCCGGTGGACGACGAGTCCCGCGAACGCCTGGAGCGGCTGCACGAGCTGACGCGCGCCGGGGTCTGACCGCGGCTTCCGGGGGCGTCAGTCCTCGGTGCGGGCCCCTTGCCGGTGGTGTTCGAGCACCTTGGCCATGAGTGCGGTCAACCGGTCGCGCTCCTCGGCCGAGAGCGGCGCCAGCAGCGCGTCCTGCGCCCCGTCGAGAGCCTCACCGGTCCGCCGCAGCGCCGCCTCCCCGTCCGGGGTGAGCGTGATGACGTTACGGCGCCGGTCGGCCGGGTCGGGGGCGCGTACCGCCAGCCCCCGGGCGGCGAGTTCGTTGACGGCGGCCACGACGTAACTGCGGTCGATGGCGCACCTGCGGCCCAACTCGGCCTGGCTGGACGGGCCGAACTCGGCGAGGGCCGCCAGCAGCGCGTAGTGGTAGCGCCCCGCACCGGTCGCGTCGAACGCCTCGCCCGTCAGCCGCGCGGCGTGCGTGGCGGTCTGGGTGATGAGCCAGCTCGGGGTGGCACGCAGCCGGGCCGGTGCGCGGTGCGCGTCGGTGGTGTCCATGCCCGGGAGCCTAGTGGCGTGCTCGGACGGCCCCGTAACTGGACGAAAGACGCGGGCGGAGCGGCGATGTCGGGAGGTCCCTGGTGCGGCCGATCGGGGAGAAGAGCAGGATCAGCGCGGCGAGCGGCACACCCGCGGTGGTGATCCACATCGCCGTACGGATACCGAGCACCGTCCCGAGCGTGCCGCCCAGCAGCGCGCCGAGGGGGATGGTGCCGTAGTTGAGGAAGGCCGTGCTCGCGGTGAGGCGGCCGAGGAGTTCCGGCGGGCAGTAGCGCTGCTGGAAGCTCGCCTTGATGACGTTGCCCGCCACCACGCCGGCCGCCACGCAGAATCCGCCCGCGACGTAGAACAGCACCCCGGCTCCGCCGACGGTCAGCGGGATCAGCAGCGCGAACACGGCCAGGCCCAGCTCGAAGACCAGCGTGGCGCGTGCGGTGCCAACCCGCGCCGCGACGCGGCGCGCGACGAACGCCCCGGCCACGCCGCCCGTACCCGCCGCGGCGACGAGTCCGCCGACCGGGCCCGGGTCCAGGCCGACGGTGCGCACCAGGAAGACCACGAGGATCGACTGATACCCCATCAGGGCCAGGTTGGACGCGGCGCCGAAGAGCGTCAGCGTACGGAGCCAGGGGTCCCGTGCCACCAGCCGCAGACCCTCGCCGACCTCGGCGGCCAGCGCGCCGCGCGGGCGGGTGCCCCTCGGGACGCGCGGCTCGCGGTGGCGGATGCGCGACAGACACAGGAGCGATACGAGAAAAGTGGCCGCGTTGGCGAACATCCCGTTCACCGCGCCCGCCAACTGCGCGATCAGACCGCCCGATCCGAGCCCGGCGATCTGCGCGGCGGACGCGCTGCCGTGCAGTTTGGCGTTGCCCTCGGGCTGGTCCTCGGGGGCCAGGACGGTGGGCAGATACGCGGTGTACGCGGTCTGGAAGAAGACGGCCGACGTGCCCGTCAGCAGCGCGACGCCCACCAGCAGACCGACGCTCAGCAGCCCGGCCCACGCGGCGAGCGGGACGGCGGCGAACAGCACCAGCGAGACCGCGGCCGCCGCCAGCATGATCGGCCGGTGCCGGGTCCGGTCCACCCAGGCGCCGACCGGCAGGCCGATGACCAGCCAGGGAGCCCAGGTCGCCGCGGTCAGCAGACCGACCTCGAACGTGCCCGCGTCCAGGGTGGCGACGGCGATCAGCGGCATCGAGACCCCGGTCACCGACGTACCGAACTTGCCGGCGGTCTCGCCCAGCCACAGCAGCCGGAAGTCGTGGTGGCGGCGCAGCAGACCGCCGCGTATCGCGCCTGTTCCGGACTTCACCGGGGGTCACGCCGCTTGCGGGGGAAGGACTGGAGCTGTACGACGACGGGCAGGGCCACGGGGTCGCCCGTACCCGTACCCGTGTCCGTCGCCGGGTCCGCGCCGTCGGTGGGGGCGGGTGTGTGGCGGGCGATGACCTCCATCAACTCGGCGTTCAGGGCGCGCAGTTGATCCGGCGTCAGGCGCAGGTCGTGCCAGTCCGAGATGGTGCCGGAGGCCCGCCAGCCGTCGTCCCAGTCCTCGTTCAGATAGTCCGTGACCCGGTTGAAGTACTGGCCCACCAGCTCGTGGAGATAGACGGAGAGCGCGCCCCGGCTGCGCGGGTCGTCGCGGAAGTCCGCGGTGTTCAGCTCGTTCGGGACGCCGGTCCTGCGCCACCAGCGCTCGCGCTTGGTGCCGCGTCCGGTCTCCTCCTCGATGAAGCCGTGCTCGGCGAGATGGCGCAGATGCCAGCTGACGGTGCCGGTGTTCTCGCCGAGGCGCTCCGCGAGGCCGGTGGCGGTGGCGGGTCCGTCGAGGCTGAGCAGTTCGAGGATGTTCATCCGCAGGGGGTGGGCGAGCCCGCGCAGGCTGCGGGCGTCGATACGCCGGGTGGGCCGGGCGGGCGGCGGCGAGGAGGGCTCGGGTGCGTCGGGCATGGCGGCATCGTATGTTGCAGAGGCTCCTCTGCATAGGAGTATCTGCAGAGGAGCCTCTGGAACATGGGAGGCGGGGTGTTACCGGGCGCCCTGCCCCGCCCCTCCGGCCGGGGAGTCCGGCACGCCCGCCGGATCGAGCCGTTCCGCGTTGCGGCGCGCCGTACCCAGCGCCCACTTGCCGCTGGTCAGCGCGCCGACCCCCAGCACCGACACACCGAGCCCGGTGATGATCCACCACGCGGGGCGGCTCGCGTCCGCGAAGGCCGCGTTGCCGATGGCGCCGCGCCGCGTGACCGCCGACGCCGCGCCGGCCGCCAGCACCGCCCCGATCACGGCGACCCCCAGCGTCGTCCCGATCTGCCGGCTCGTCGACGCGACCGCGGCGGCCACCCCCGACTGCGACAGCGGCATTCCGGACACCGCCGTGTTGGTGATCGGGGCGTTCACCATGCCGAAGCCGATACCGAACAGCACATAGCCCGTGAAGAGCAGCCCCAGATGTGTCTCCGCCTCGAGAACCGCGAACATCAGCCCGCTCGCCGCGAGGGCCGTGCCCGCGATCAGCAGTGGGAGGCGCGCCCCGTACGAGCCGACGAGCCGCCCCGACAGGGGCGCGCAGACGAAGGCGAGCGCCGCCATCGGCAGCATGTAGAGACCGGCGTCCAGGGCGGAGAGATTCCGGACGTTCTGCAGATAGAGCGTGTTCATGAACAGGAAGCCGCCGAGGGCGCCGAACGCGCACACGGCGATGACCGTCGCCCCGCTGAACGGCGCGCTGCGGAAGAAACGCAGATCGATCAACGGCTCGGCGCGCCTCGGCTCGTACAGGATCAGCCCCGTCAGCGCGCACACCGCGACCCCGGCGAAGCCCAGGATCAGCGGCGACGTCCAGCCGGCGGTCGGCGCCTCGATGATCGCGTACGTCAGCGCGCCGAGGGTCGCCATGACCAGCAGCTGGCCGACGGGGTCGGGGCGGCGCGGCTTCGCGGCGCGCGACTCGGGGACGTACCGCCAGGTGAGGATGAACGCCGCGATCCCGACCGGCACATTGATCAGGAAGATCGCGCGCCAGCCGACCGTCTCCACCAGCAGCCCGCCGATGAGCGGCCCCGCCGCCATCGAGATACCGACGACGCCGCCCCAGATCCCGATCGCGCGGGCGCGCTCACGCCGCTCGGTGAAGACGTTGGTGATGATCGACATCGCGACCGGGTTGAGCATCGAGCCACCGACGGCCTGCACCATCCGGAAGGCGACCAACGACTCCAGATTCGGCGCCACCGAGCACAGCGCCGAGCCGAGCGTGAAGACCACCAGCCCGGTCTTGAAGACCCGCCGTCTGCCGATACGGTCGGCCGTGGAGCCCGCGAGCATCAGCAGCGAGGCGATGACCAGGGTGTACGCGTCGATGGTCCACTGCATCCCGGCGACCGTGGTGTGCAGGTCCTTCTCCATGGACGGCAGCGCGACGTTGAGGACCGTGGTGTCGAGACTGACGATCAGCAGACTCATGCAGCAGGTCCCCAGGATCACCATCCGTCTGCGGGGACCGCACTCCGCCGCGGACTCCTCGGACGGCTCGGGCGGCGGCTCGGGCGGGGGCTCCGGCGAGGACGTGGGGTGGGGAGCTGGCATGGGGCGATGGTAAGTCCGGCACCCCGGCGGCCCCTCGCCCGCCATGCGCGACAATGGACGGATGACCGCTCCGCTCGCCCCGTCCCCCGCGCCGCCCCGCACGCTCTCCGTCGGCCCGTACCCCGTACGCCCGCCCGTGGTGCTCGCGCCGATGGCCGGGATCACCAACGCCCCGTTCCGGACGCTGTGCCGGGAGTTCTCGGGCGGCAAGGGGCTGTTCGTCAGCGAGATGATCACCACGCGGGCGCTGGTCGAGCGCAACGAGAAGACGATGCAGCTCATCCGCTTCGACGCCACCGAGACACCGCGCTCGATCCAGCTGTACGGGGTCGACCCGGGCACCGTCGGCAAGGCCGTCCGCATGATCGCCGACGAGGGCCTGGCCGACCACATCGACCTGAACTTCGGCTGCCCCGTCCCCAAGGTCACCCGCAAGGGCGGCGGCTCGGCCCTCCCGTACAAGCGGCCCCTGCTGCGCGCGATCCTGCACGAGGCCGTGTCGAACGCCGGGGATCTGCCGGTCACCATGAAGATGCGCAAGGGCATCGACGACGGCCATCTCACCTATCTGGACGCGGGCCGCATCGCCGTCGAGGAGGGCGTCACGGCGATCGCCCTGCACGGCAGGACGGCCGCCCAGCACTACGGCGGTACGGCCGACTGGGACGCCATCGCCCGCCTCAAGGAGCACGTCCCGGAGATCCCCGTCCTCGGCAACGGCGACATCTGGTCGGCCGACGACGCGCTCCGGATGGTCCGCGAGACCGGCTGCGACGGTGTGGTCGTGGGGCGCGGCTGCCTCGGCCGGCCGTGGATCTTCGGCGATCTGGTGGCGGCCTTCGAGGGTACGGGGGAGCTGGCCCGGCCCGCGCTGCGCGAGGTCGCCGGGGTCATGCGGCGGCACGCGGAGCTGCTGGGGGAGTGGATCGGGGACGAGGCGCGCGGGGTGATCGACTTCCGTAAGCACGTGGCCTGGTATCTGAAGGGCTTCTCGGTCGGCTCCGAGATGCGCAAGAAGCTCGCGATCACCTCGTCGCTCGCCGAACTGGACTCGCTGCTCGGTGAGTTGGACCTGGACCAGCCGTGGCCGGACGGCGCCGACGGGCCGCGCGGGCGGACGTCGGGGAACAACCGGGTGGTCCTGCCGGACGGCTGGCTGAAGGACCCGTACGACTGCGCGGGCCTCGGCGCGGACGCGGAACTGGACACGTCGGGCGGCTGATCCGGGGGGCCGGAGGCCGAGGGCCAAGGGCCAAGGGGGGATCGGCGGTCCCTGGATGGGTGGTGCCTTCATCCGCGCTCCGGCCCGGACGACAGTTGGTCGCATGACCACGAACGAGAACCAGAACGAGAACCAGAGCGCGAACACGACCGACGACCGGCGGACCGTCGCGCTGATCACCGGTGGAAACCGGGGACTCGGCCGGGCCACGGCGCTCGCGCTCGCCGAGGCCGGCACCGATGTGATCCTCACCTACCGGTCCGGCAAGGACGAGGCCGCCTCCGTCGTCGACGCCGTCTCGGCGCTGGGCCGTACCGCCGTCGCGGTCGAGCTGGACACGACGCGGTTCGACACGTTCCCCGCCTTCGCCGCCTCCGTACGGGACGCCCTGCGCACGACCTGGGACCGCGACAGCTTCGACTTCCTGGTGAACAACGCGGGCGCGGCGACACTCACCCCGGCCGGCGAGACGCAGGCCGAAGCCTTCGACCTGATGGTCGACGTGCACTTCAAGGGCGTCTTCTTCCTTACCCAGACACTGCTGCCGCTGATCGCGGACGGCGGACGTGTCGTGAACCTCTCCACCGGACTGACCCGGTTCGTGGGCGAGGGCATGTCCGTGTACGCGGCGGCGAAGGGCGCCGTCGAGATCTGGACGAAGTACCTGGCCCAGGAGTTGGGCCCGCGCGGCATCAGCGTCAACGCGGTCGCTCCCGGCCCGATCGCGAACGACTTCGGTGGCGGCATGGTGCGGGACAACAAGGAAGTGCGCGCCGCCCTCGGCGGGCAGACCGCCCTCGGGCGGGTCGGCGAGTCCGAGGACATCGGCGGGGTGATCGCCTCGCTGCTGTCGCCGGGCACCGGCTGGATCACGGCGCAGCGGATCGAGGCGTCGGGCGGTTCGCGGCTCTGAGAGGTGGCTCTGAGCGGCGGCGCGTGCGCCGTCCGGTACACGCGCCGCCGCGCTCTGCCAGCATGGGGGCGGCCCACACCGGCCGCCCCCACTCCCACTCCCACCCCCATCCCGACCTCGACCGAGACGGAGGCCCCCGTGGACAGGGCGCAACTCGCGGACTTCCTCCGCACCCGCCGCGAAGCGCTGCAGCCCGAGGATGTCGGCCTGCCGCGCGGCCCCCGCCGCCGTACGCGTGGGCTGCGCCGCGAGGAGGTCGCCGCGCTGAGCGGCATGTCCACCGACTACTACAGCCGTCTGGAACAGCAGCGCGGCCCGCAGCCCTCCGAGCCGATGCTCGCCGCCATCGCGCGCGGTCTGCACCTGTCCCTGGACGAACGCGACCATCTGTTCCGTACGGCGGGGCACAACACCCCCAGCCGGAGCCTGCGCGGCGACCACGTCAACCCCGGCATCATGCGGATCCTGGACCGCCTGGGCGACACCCCCGCCGAGGTCGTCACCGCCCTCGGCGAGACGCTGGTGCAGACCCGTCTCGCCGTCGCGCTGCTCGGCAAGGAGACCGAATTCACCGGCCTGGAGCGCAGCCAGGTCTACCGGTGGTTCACCGACCCCCGCACCCGGCGGATCTACCCGGAGGCGGACCACGCGCTGCAGGGCCGGTTCCTCACCGCCGGTCTGCGCACCGCCTACTCCCACCAGGGCTCCGGCTCCCGCGCCGGTGAGATCGTCGAGGCGCTGCTGGAGCGCAGCGAGGAGTTCGCGGAGGTGTGGCACCAGCACGAGATCGGTGTACGACGTCTGGACGACACCAAGCGCGTCCAGCACCCCGAACTCGGCACACTCGAACTGCACTGCCAAGTCCTCTACGACGCGGACCAGTCGCAGGCCCTGCTCGTCTTCACCGCGACGCCCGGCACCGAGAGCCACCAGAAGCTCCAGCTCCTGCCGGTGCTGGGCGACCGGCAGCCGTACGTCTGAGCATCCGTACGGCTACGGCGGCAGGCGCCGACTCAGGGATTCTGGAAGGTGACCTCCGGGTGAGCCGGGGACGGCCCGTCCAGCAGCGGCTGGTGGGCGCCCCGTAGCTCCTGGTCGAAGAAGGCCCCCACGTACGCCGTGGTGATCGCACCCGACCGGTCGCCGGGCAGTGGCGCCGACGGGTCGGTCATGCCGAGCTGGCCCGCGAGGAGCGGCAGGTCGATGAAGGTGAAGTGGCCGGAGCCGCGCACCGTGAGCCAGCGCTTCCAGCCGTCGAGGTGCTGCCAGGTGCTGGGCCAGGTGGTGTCCGTGCCGGAGGGCGCGTGGCTGCCAGGGGCGCCGAGCATCAGGAAGGGGCGGCCGCCGAGGCCGGCGGCGGGGACCGGCTGGAAGAACGTGCCGTCCATGTTCAGGCCCGCGCGGATCCGGTGGTCGGCGCTCATGGCGTGGGCCGAGGCGTTGCCGCCGAGCGAGTGGCCCGCCGCACCGACGCGCTTCGGGTCGATCATCGCCGCGTGCTTCCAAAGGGCCCCGGGCCTTCCGGCCGCCGGACGACGGGTCAGTTCGTCGAGGACGAAGGAGATGTCGGCCGCGCGGTCGACGGCGGCCCTGGCCAGCCGGTCACGTGAAGCCTCGTCGCTCGGTGCGGCGGCGAGGACGTCGCACGCCGCGCAGGTGAGGGTGCGCCCGCCGGGGAAGCTGGTGCCGAACGATTCGTACGCGTGGTCCAGCTGGGCCACCACGTAGCCGCGCGAGGCGAGTTCCTCCGAGAGGGTGGTGAGGACTCCCCGCGTCAGGCTGAAGCCGGGGGAGAGCACCACCAGCGGGTGCTTGCCGCCGACGGGACGCGCGCCGACGCGCGCGTTCGTCAGCGTGCCGGTGACCTGCTCGACGGTGACGACCCCGTCGAGCTGCCGGCTCTCCAGGAGCAGCCGGGCCTCGTTGGCTGTCAGGTAGGGGGCACGGGTGCCGGAGCCGTCCGCGCGGGCGGGGTAGTACATCGACACCATCAGCTCGCGCGCGCCGGCCGTGGGTACCCACGGGTCACGGCGGCTCTGGTCGACGAGGTGACGGACATCCCGGCCGACCGCGAACGGGCCGGTGGGGCGGGGGATTTGGAGCACGGGGGGAGTGGGCGTGGGCGCGGACGCGGGCTCGGCCGTCGTGGTCGACGGCTGGGCGTGGGCGCCGGGCGACGCGGTGGCGGCCGACAGCGGCAGTGCGAGAGCGAGGACAACAGTGACTGCCCTGAGGCGAGTTCGGTTCATGAGGGGGAGCCTAGGAACGGGGCACTGCTCGCCGTACTGACGAAAGTCAACCCTCGTCCCTGTCTTCCGGCGCCAACTCCCCTTGCGGCCACGTCTGTTGTGGCGGCGTCGGCTACGAGGGCGGCACAAGCCCCGCCTCGTGTGCCACGATCGCCGCCGCCGCCCGGTTGTCCACTCCCAAACGGGCGAGGATCGAGCTCACGTGCGCCTTCACCGTCCCCTCCACCACATGCAGGCGGCGGGCGATCTGCCCGTTGGAGAGCCCGCCGCCCAGGCAGATCAGTACGTCGCGTTCCCGGCCGGTGAGTGCGTCGGTCCTGGCGCGGGCGGCGGCGCGGCGACCCGCCATGGCGCCCGCGCCGGTCGCCGCGAGATGCGCGACGACGCGGGCGGCGACCTTGGGTGACAGATAGGCGGCGCCTTCGGCCACCGCGCGGACTCCGGCGATCAGCTCCTCCGGTTCTCCGGACTTGATCAGAAAGCCGGCCGCGCCGCCGCCGAGCGCCTGGAGGATGTAGTCGTCCTCGCCGAACGTCGTCAGCATGATGACGTTCGTGTCCGGCACGGTGGCGCGGATCTCCGCCGCGGCCTCGATGCCGCCCAGGCCGGGCATACGGATGTCGAGGACGGCCACGTCTGGACGGTGACGCCGGGTCAGCTCCACGGCGTCGCGTCCGTCGCCGGCCTCGGCGACGACGTCCATGTCCGGGGACGTGGACAGCACGGCACGCACTCCGGCGCGGATCATCGGTTCGTCGTCGGCGATCAGTACCCGGATCATCGCGGGCCCGTCCGGTCGCTCATGGGGTGAGGGCGTCCAACGACACCAGGGTGTCCCGCCGGTAGCAGAGCCGGTAGACGTCGCCGGAGCGATCGTCGAAACGGTCGGCCGTCATCGCGTAGTACTCGCACGTCGTTCCTCGCTCTCCCGGTTCCGCGCCGGGCGGCCGTCGGTTCGTCTCGCGGTCGGGCAACAGCGGTTCCACCGCGGACCTTTCGAGCCCCACCCGCAGACGGGCGTAGTCGCCGGGTTCGAGCACCGACCGTGCCGCCGACAGCATCTCCCATCTGGCGAGCGCCCCGCTCAGCAGCGCCGCCGTGACCAGGGGCAGCATGACCGCCGCGATCAGGGTTCTGGTGACGCGGCGGCGCGCGTGGCGGTGTTCGTGGGGCAGCTCGCCGGTCGACCGGTGCGGGTCGGACGGTGGTGGGCGTCGGACCGGCGGGGCGTGCGGAATGCGGGCCCGGACGGTGAAGCCTCCGTTGCGAGGGCCGTACTCGAAGGTGCCGCCGGTCAGCCGGACCCGTTCGTCCAGGCCGATGAGACCGCGTCCCGCCTCGGCCGTCACTGTCCTCTTCCGGGACGGCGGCAACGACGCCGACGATCGCGTGGGACCGTTCTCCACCGCGACGGTCGTTTCCCCGGGCACATGCCTCACCCGCACCGTCGCCGTCGCGTCCGGCGCGTGCTTGGCGACGTTCGTCAGCGCCTCCTGTACGACGCGGTGGGCGGCCCGCCCGACCATCGGCGGCAGATCCGTCGGCTCACCGTCCACACACAACTCGACCGCCAGCCCCGACGCGGACGCCTCATCGGCCAGCCGGGCGATACCCGTCCCCTGTCCCTCCGGAGCCCCGTCGGTCTCCTCGCGCAGGACGCCGATCACCTCGCCCAGCCGCTCCACGGCCGCCGCCGCCCTGGTTCTGATGTCCCCGGCGACCGCCCGGTGTTGTTCCTCAAGGCCGGGGGCGAGCTTCAACGCGCCGGCCGACAGCGCGATCAGGCTGAGGTCGTGGCCGAGCACGTCGTGCATGTCCTGGGCGATCCGGGCCCGCTCGCGCGACCTGGCCTGCTCGGCGACCAACCGCTGTTCGCGTGCCAGCTGTTCGGCCCGCTCCCAGCCGGCCTGCGTGAGGTCCTGCCACTGGCGCCAGAACCGCCCCGCGAACCACGGCAGCATCCCCCCGAAGGTCACCACCGCGACGAACGTGCCCCCGAACGCGTACCAGGCGGGAACGGTGGTCACCGCCACCACCCCGGCCGCGAGCACCGCGACCAGCAGGAGTGCGGTCGGACCCGTCCTGCCGGGCCGGCGCCCCGCCAGGAACGCGGCGAGCACCGTCGGCACGGTCCACCACAGGCTCACCGCGCTCAAGCCGGCGCCCACCGAGGCCGCCGCCGTCAGAAGACTCCCGGAGGAGAGGGCCCTGCAGGCCGTCGCGCTGTTCACCCGTACGACCGTACGGAGCGCGAGGACGTTCCGACACTGCCGAAAGTCCAATCAACGGCCGGCGACGCCCGGTGCCGCGTGGCGTTCGAGCGGCGCCGCCGCGGCCGAGTTGGAGACGCTGAAGGCGACGGTGCCCGCGCGGTAGCGGTCGTCGGTCCACTCGATGGGGCGGCCCGCCGCCGTGTACGTGAGATACCGCTGGCGCAGCAGCGGGCTGCCCCGGCGGACCCGCAGGAGTCTGGCGTCCTCGCTGCCCGCCGCGAGCGCGTCGATCAGATGCTCGCCGTAGTGGGCGACTATGCCCGCGTCCGCCGCGATGCTGTCCATGATCGAGACGCAGTCGTCGGGCAGCGCCCGGACGGCCGGGGCCACCCAGTCCGTGTAGGCGGTGCGCTCGACCAGGACCGGCTCGCCGTCGAGGTGGCGCAGCCGCAGCACGTCGAGGACCTCGCTGCCGGGGGTGATGCCGAGGCGGGCCGTCTCCTCGGCGGTGGCCGGGCGGGTCGTACGCGTCAGGATGCGGCTGGCGACCTCGCTGCCCATCGCCCGCGCCCACTGCGCGAAGCTGTTGAGCTGCTGGAAGCTGTGACGCCGCTCCTGGCGCAGGACGACTCTGCGGGCCCCCTGGCGGGAGCCGATCAGTCCCTCGGAGGCGAGCAGCCCCACCGCTTGGCGGACCGTGCCGCGCGAGGCGGACCACCGGGCCGCGAGATCGCTCTCGGACGGCAGGCGCGCGCCGATCGGGTACTCGCCGTCCAGGATCGACCGGCGCAGCGACTCCGCGATCTCCAGATAACGCGAACCAGCCGAACCAGCTGATCCCGTCGAACCCGCCGATCCCGCCGATCCCGTTGACCCCGACGAACCAGCCGATCCCGCCGATCCCGCCGAACTCGGTGAACCCGCCACGCCGTTGCTCCCCCCACGCCGATCGGTCGTGCCGGTCGGTCAGCCGGCCCGGCTGTGCACACGTACGCCGGTACGCGGATGTCTCCCCGGCACCGTACCCGCTCCCACGCCCCCGCTCCCCACCCTCCCGAATTCCTGTGCCGATCAGGTGCTTTGTGGGCGTTTTTGTCTTCCGCGGCCTGTGCTGCGACGGCCATCGGCCGTTCACCCCCCGGCCATCCGCACCGGGCGAACTGATCCCAGCTTGTCTGAACAAGTTGAGCCATCGGCTCGAACCCTCATCGCCTCCGGGAGACTCCGCGTGACCCGTATCCGCGTACGCGCCAACGGCCGGCTCATCGCCGCCCTGGCGCTCAGTACCGCCGCACTCACCACGCTCACCGCCTGCGGTGCGAAGTCCGACACGTCCGCCGACGCCGACACGGCCGGCGGTGTGAAGGCCGGCGCGGCCGCGTCCGTCGCGGACTTCGGCGGCATGGACGCCCTCGTCGCCGCGGCCGAGAAGGAGGGCACGCTCAACGCGATAGCCCTGCCGCCGGACTGGGCGAACTACGGCGAGATCATCAAGTCCTTCGAGGCGAAGTACCAGGTCGAGGTCAAGGTCGAGACGCCGGACGCCGCCAGCGCCGACGAGATCAACGCCATCAAGTCCCGCAAGGGCCAGGACCGCGCCCCCGACGTCGTCGACCTCGGCATCCCCTTCGACCGCAGCGGCGCCGCCGAGGGCCTCTTCGCCCCGTACAAGGTGACGTCCTTCGACAAGATCCCCACGGCCCAGAAGGACCCGAACGGCCTCTGGTACAACGACTACGGCGGCTACATCTCCATCGGCTGTGACGCCGAGCGCATCAAGACCTGCCCCACCACCTTCGCGGATCTCCTCAAGCCCGAGTACAAAGGCAAGGTCGCGCTCAACGGCAACCCGAACAAGTCCGGTTCGGCCTTCGGCGGCGTCTACGCGGCGTCCCTCGCCAACAAGGGGAGCTTCACCGACATCCAGCCCGGCATCGACTTCTTCGGCAAGCTGAAGAAGAGCGGCAACTTCATCCCCGTCGAGTCCACCCCCGCGACGGTCCAGAAGGGCGAGACGCCCATCTCGATCGACTGGGACTATCTGAACGCCGGCTACGCCGACCAGTTCAAGGGCAAGGGCGTCGACTGGCAGGTCGCCGTACCGACCGACGGCGTGTACGCCCAGTACTACTCGCAGGCGATCAACAAGGACGCGCCGCACCCGGCCGCCGCCCGCCTGTGGATGGAGTACCTGTACAGCACGGAGGGCCAGAACCTCTTCCTGAAGGGGTACGCCAGGCCCGTACTGCTGCCCTCGATGACCGAGGACGGCTCCGTCGACAAGACGTTCGTCACCAAGCTGCCCAAGGTCGACGGCGACCCGACGTTCCCCGAGGCCGCCGATCTCGACAGCGTCAAGGCCGTGCTCGCCGAGAACTGGGACAAGGCCGTCTCCTGATGCCCGTCGCCGCCTCCCCGCCCGCTCCGGGCACCGCCGACGGCACCCGCCGTCGGCGGCGGGCGCCCCGGCCGCGCGCCTGGCTCGGGGCACTGCCGCTCCTCGTCTTCGCCGGTGTCTGCTTCGGACTGCCCGCCGCCGCCGTCGTGTACGGAGCCTTCACCACCGAGGACCCGGTCACCGGGGCCACTTCGGCCACCGGCGCGAACGTCACCACCTCGCTCCAGGGGCCGTATCTCACCTCCCTCACCGGGAGCGTCGAACTGTCCGCGCTGACCGCCCTGATCGGCACCGTCCTCGGCATGCTCATCGCCCAGGCCGTCGTCACCTCACGGCGGCGCGCGCTGCGCGAGTCCGTCCTCACCGCGTCCGGCGTCCTCGCCAACTTCGGCGGCGTGCCCCTCGCGTTCGCCTTCGTCGCGACCCTCGGCATCTCCGGTGTCGTCACCCAGCTCGCGCACCTCGACGCGGCGGGCTGGAATCTGTACTCCTTCACCGGACTCGCCGTGATCTACCTCTACTTCCTGGTGCCGCTGATGGTGCTGGTCAGCGTCCCCGCGCTGGACGGTCTGCGCCCGCGGTGGCGCGAGGCCGCGCAGAACGCCGGGGCCACGGACGCGCAGTTCTGGCGCCATGTCGGGCTGCCGGTCCTCGCCCCCACCCTGCTCGGCGGATTCGTGCTGCTCTTCGGCAGCGCCTTCGCCGCGTACGCGACGGCCGCCGCCCTCGTCGGCGGATCCGTGCCGCTGGTCACCCTGAAGATCGCCGCCGCGCTCTCCGGGAACGTGCAGGTCGGCCAGGAGAACGTGGCGCTCGCGCTGAGCCTCGACATGATCGTGATCGCCGGTGCGGTGATGGCGCTCTATCTGCCCCTCCAGCGACGGAGCACCCGATGGCTGCACTGACCCCGACGGCGCCTTCAAAGGAAGCGGCGCCCGCCGTGTCCTTCGTACGGAGGAGGAACCGCCCCCGCGTCTGGCGCGGCGCCGTACTGGCCCTGGCCGGGGTCTACTTCGTCGTACCCCTGCTCGCGTCGTTCGTCTTCACCGTCCATACGCCGGGACAGGGCGTCTCCTTCGAGGCGTACACCGGCATCCTGTCGGCGGACGGCTTCGCGGACAGCCTGCTGCTGTCGCTCGGACTCGCCGCCTGCACCATCGCGCTGTCCCTGCTGCTGGCCGTGCCCGCGCTCGTCGCCGTACGGCTCGGGGCGCCGCGGCTGCGGCCCGTCGTGGAGATCGTCTGCATGCTGCCGCTGGTGGTGCCGCCGATCGCACTGGTCAGCGGGATCACCACCGTGCTGCGGTGGGGACCGGAGCACCTGTCCACGACGCCGCTCTACCAGACGTTCATCGTCGTGCAGAACGAGTCGTTCCCGCTGGTGCTGGTGATCGCGTACACCGTGCTCGCGCTGCCGTTCGTCTACCGCTCGCTGGACGCGGGACTGCGCGCCGTCGACGTCCCCACGCTGGTGGAGGCCGCGCGCAACTGCGGGGCGAGCATGCCGTACGTGATCCTCCGCGTCGTCCTGCCCAACCTGCGCTCGTCGCTCGCGGGGGCCTCGTTCCTCACACTGGCGCTGGTCCTCGGCGAGTACACGATCGCCGCGCTGCTCGGCTATCAGCCGTTCGCGGTGTGGATCGTCACCATCTCCGGCTCCCAGGCGCAGACATCGGTAGCGGTGTCGCTGCTCAGCCTGCTGATCGCGTGGGCACTGCTGATGGCCCTGTCCCGCGCGGGAGCGCGCGCGGGCGCCGACGCCCCAACTCCCCTCTCCGGCAAGGAGTAGCCACCATGTCAGCCACCACCACGCTGCCCGGCGACGGGGCCGCCGCGGCGCCGGACGCACCCGGCGCGCTCGTCGAATTCCGCGGTCTGCGCCGGGAGTTCGGCCCCACGGTCGCGCTCGACGGCCTCGATCTGACCGCCCGCCCCGGCGAACTCCTCGCCCTGCTCGGCCCGTCGGGCTGCGGCAAGACCACCGCGCTGCGCGTCCTCGCGGGCTTCGAGCACCCCGACGCCGGTGACGTGCTCGTGGACGGCCAGGACATCACCCGGGTCCCGGCCAACCGCCGCGACGCGGGCATGGTGTTCCAGTCGTACAGCCTCTTCCCGCATCTGAGCGCCCGCGACAACGTGGCCTTCGGGCTGCGCGTACGGAAGGTGTCCGCCGCCGAGCGGCGCACCCGCGCCGCCGAACTCCTCGACCTCGTCGGCCTTCCCGCGCACGGCGACCGCTTCCCGCACCAGTTGTCCGGCGGCCAGCAGCAGCGGGTCGCGCTGGCCCGCGCGCTCGCGCTGCGCCCCCGCGTCCTGCTGCTCGACGAGCCGCTGTCGGCGCTCGACGCGAAGGTCAGGCTGTCCCTGCGCGAGGAGATCCGGCGGCTCCAGCTCTCGCTCGGCATCACCACGATCTTCGTCACGCACGACCAGGAGGAGGCGCTGTCGATGGCCGACCGGGTCGCCGTCCTCAACGCGGGCCGGCTCGAACAGTGCGCGCCGCCCGCCGAGCTGTACGAGCGGCCCGCGACGGCCTTCGTCGCCGAGTTCGTCGGCACGATGAACCGGCTGCCGGGACGGCTCACCGACGGCGGCCGGGTGGCGGTCGCCGGAGTCACGCTGCCGGTGGACGGCGAGGTCCCGGCGGGCCGCGACCTCGATGTGGACGTGCTGATCCGGCCCGAGAACGTCACGGCGACCGCCGACGAACGGGGGACGGCCACGGTCGTCTCCGCGTCGTTCTTCGGGTCCGTGACGCGTGTGCTGCTCGATCTGCCCGGCGGCGGCACCGTGAAGGCCGACATGCCGTCACGGGACGCGGGGGCACTGGCACCGGGTGTCCGGGCCACGGTCCGGCCCGCCGACCGCCCGGTGCTGGTCGTCGCTCCCGAGGCCGGGGCGGGCGCGTGAGGGCGCCCGCGGCCGTGCTCTTCGACATGGACGGCACCCTCGTGGACACCGAGACACTGTGGTGGGAGTCGGCCGCCGAGGTCGCCGCTGGCCTCGGCCACCGCCTTTCGGACGCCGACGCGGGCGAGGTCGTGGGCCGCGCCGTCGCCGACACGGCCGCGCATCTCGTACGGGTGACGGGCACGCCGTCCCTCGAAGCCCCGGACGGTCCCGCGCCGGACGGTCCCTGCCCGAACGCGGTCGCCGCCGACCTCGCCGCCTGCTTCCTCCGGCGCGTCGAGGCGGGCGCGCCGCCGCGCCCCGGAGCCCGTCGGCTGCTGGCCGCGCTGGAAACCGCGGGGGTGCCGTTCGCGCTGGTCAGCGCCTCACCGCGGACCGTGGTCGACTCGGTCGTCGCCGGCTCCCTGGCCGAGGTGGCCTTCGCCTTCACGCTGTCGGCGGACGACACCGTACGGACCAAGCCGCACCCGGATCCCTACCGGGCGGCGGCCGAGCGCTTCGGTGTGGCGGCCGGGGCGTGCGTGGCCGTGGAGGACTCCCCGGACGGCACGGCCTCCGCCGAGGCCGCCGGGTGCCCCGTCCTCGTCGTCCCCTCGCTCCTGCCGGTGGCACCGGGGGAGGGCCGGTACTTCGCGGGCAGCCTGGAGGACGTGGATCTGGCGGTGCTGGAGGCGGTGCTGGAGGGCGTGATTCTCGCCACGTCTGATTGATCCTTCGCTCAGACGAGCGGTTGGCGTGCGACTGCACTTCCGGAAGGGGTGGCACTGGGTGCCACCCCTTCCGTGTTCGAGAGGTGAACTCAGAAGTCGCGATACCAGCTCAGATGAGCGGGTTATGTCATGCAAAGGTCATGCCCGGTTCGAGGCGTGAAGGGGGGTGGGGCGGGTGACCCCCCGGCATACGCATTCGATCCAGTGGCGGACGGGTGGTTGCGGCCGTATGACGGACAAGTGGACATGTCCAGGCACCTTCGATCTGGGTATGTTCCTCGCCGTCAGGGCAGCCAGCGCCTCCCGGAGGAGTCGAGATCCGTGTCGGAAAGCAAAGACACCCACGTAGCGGCGGACAACGCCCCACAGGACCAGAAGTTCGTCTACGACTTCACCGAGGGCAACAAGGATCTCAAGGGCCTCCTCGGCGGCAAGGGCGCCAACCTCGCCGAGATGACCAACCTCGGACTGCCCGTCCCTCCGGGCTTCACCATCACCAGCGAGGCGTGCAAGGTCTACCTCGCCACCGGCACGGAGCCCGCCGCCCTGCGTGCCGAGGTCAGCGCGCACCTCGACGCCCTCGAAGCGACCATGGGCAAGAAGCTCGGCCAGGCCGACGACCCGCTGCTCGTCTCCGTACGGTCCGGCGCCAAGTTCTCCATGCCCGGGATGATGGACACCGTCCTCAACATCGGGCTCTCGGACAAGTCCGTCGCCGGCCTGGCCAAGCAGTCCGGTGACGAGCGCTTCGCCTGGGACTCGTACCGCAGGCTCATCCAGATGTTCGGCAAGACGGTCCTCGGCGTGGACGGCGACCTCTTCGAGGAGGCGCTGGAGGAGGCCAAGCGGGCGAAGAAGGCCGCCACCGACATCGACCTCGACGCCGGCGACCTGAAGAAGCTGGTCAAGCAGTTCAAGAAGATCGTCGCGCGCGACGCGGGCCGTGACTTCCCACAGGACCCGCGCGAGCAGATGGACCTCGCCATCCGCTCCGTCTTCGAGTCCTGGAACACCGACCGCGCCAAGCTCTACCGCCGCCAGGAGCGCATCCCCGGCGACCTAGGCACCGCCGTCAACATCTGCTCCATGGTCTTCGGCAACCTCGGCCCCGACTCCGGCACCGGTGTCGCCTTCACCCGCGACCCGGCCAGCGGCCACCAGGGCGTGTACGGCGACTACCTCCAGAACGCGCAGGGCGAGGACGTCGTCGCCGGCATCCGCAACACCGTGCCGCTCGCCGACCTGGAGACCGTCGACAAGAAGTCGTACGACCGGCTCATGGAGATCATGGAGATCCTGGAGACCCACTACCGGGACCTCTGCGACATCGAATTCACCATCGAGCGCGGCGAGTTGTGGATGCTCCAGACCCGCGTCGGCAAGCGCACCGCCGGTGCCGCCTTCCGGATCGCGACCCAGCTCGTCGACCAGGGCCTGATCGACGAGGCGGAGGCGCTCCAGCGCGTCAACGGCTCCCAGCTCGCCCAGCTGATGTTCCCGCGCTTCGACGACGGCGGGAAGGGTGCCGAACTGCTGGGCCGCGGGATCGCCGCGTCACCCGGCGCCGCCGTCGGCAAGGCCGTCTTCGACTCGTACACCGCCGTCAAGTGGTCGCGCTCCGGCGAGCGGGTCATCCTCATCCGCCGTGAGACCAACCCCGACGACCTGGACGGCATGATCGCCGCCGAGGGCATCCTCACCTCGCGCGGCGGCAAGACCTCGCACGCCGCCGTCGTCGCCCGCGGCATGGGCAAGACCTGTGTCTGCGGCGCCGAGGAGCTGGAGGTCGACACCAAGCGGCGCCGGATGACCGTCGGCAAGACCGTCGTCGAGGAGGGCGACCTCGTCTCCGTCGACGGCTCGACCGGCAAGGTCTACCTCGGCGAGGTCCCGGTCGTCCCCTCACCGGTGGTCGAGTACTTCGAAGGCCGCATGCACGCGGGCGCCGACGACGCCGACGAACTGGTCGAGGCCGTGCACCGGATGATGGCGTACGCCGACCGCCGTCGCCGGCTGCGGGTGCGCGCCAACGCCGACAACGCCGAGGACGCGCTGCGGGCCCGCCGCTTCGGCGCGCAGGGCATCGGACTGTGCCGCACCGAGCACATGTTCCTCGGCGAACGCCGTTCCATGGTCGAGAAGTTGATCCTCGCCGACACCGACGACGAGCGCGAGCAGGCACTGAAGACCCTGCTGCCGCTCCAGCGGAAGGACTTCGTCGAGCTGTTCGAGGCGATGGACGGACTGCCCGTCACCGTACGGCTGCTGGACCCGCCGTTGCACGAATTCCTGCCCGACATCACGGAGTTGTCGGTACGGGTCGCGCTCGCCGAGTCCCGCGAGGACCACAACGAGAACGACCTGCGGCTCCTCCAGGCCGTGCACAAGCTGCACGAGCAGAACCCGATGCTCGGACTGCGCGGCGTACGGCTCGGCCTGGTCATCCCCGGACTGTTCGCGATGCAGGTACGGGCCATCGCCGAGGCCGCGGCCGAGCGGAAGAACGCCAAGGGCGACCCGCGCGCCGAGATCATGATCCCGCTCGTCGGCACCGTCCAGGAGCTGGAGATCGTCCGCGACGAGGCAGAACAGGTCATCGCGGAAGTACGCAAGACCACCGGGATCGACCTCAAGCTGTCGCTCGGCACGATGATCGAACTGCCGCGTGCCGCACTGACGGCCGGTCAGATCGCGGAAGCCGCCGAGTTCTTCTCCTTCGGTACGAACGACCTCACCCAGACCGTGTGGGGCTTCTCCCGCGACGACGTCGAGGCGAGCTTCTTCACCGCGTACCTGGAGAAGGGCATCTTCGGGGTGTCCCCCTTCGAGACGATCGACATGGACGGCGTCGGCGCGCTCGTACGCAGCGCGTGCGAGGCCGGCCGCAGGACGCGGCCCGATCTGAAGCTGGGCGTCTGCGGCGAGCACGGCGGCGACCCCGAGTCGGTGCACTTCTTCCACGAGGTGGGCCTGGACTACGTGTCCTGCTCGCCGTTCCGAATCCCCGTGGCACGCCTGGAGGCCGGGCGCGCGGCGGCGGAGTCGGACGGTACCGGCGACTCGCGCTGACACCGCGGCCCGGCTTCCGCGGCCCGGCTTCCGCGGCCCGGCTTCCGCGGCCGCGCCGAATGTGAAATTGCTTACTCTCCCTTCCCGGAACGGATAAGGCCGGGAGACCAACAAATCGGGGCGCGGCCGGTGGATCCCCACCCATCGGCCGCACCCCATTTTCAGTCGGACGCGGAGCCGCAACCCTCACCGACCGCCGCCGAGCGAGCAAAGCCCCCCACGGCCTTCACTGCGCCTTTCCGGTGGCTCGGGTTTCGCGCCTGACCTGGTACAGCCTTTCGTTTCGCACCCGGCCCGCGCGATGCGTTTCAACTGTGGCTGAAACACCGTGGTGACGGCCTGTGATGGCATGCATACTCATCGCTGAGGTCGATTGCGGATGCACAGAAGTAACAAGTGGGGGATCGGTGCTGCGAATTCATTTCACGGGGAGAGACCTCGGCGGGGTACGGATGGCCACCGGTCCCGACCCGTTGTGGGAAACGATTCTCAGCTTTCACCGATTGCGCGACCGACGGGGCGCACTCGTCTTCGGGGAATGGCGCACGGAAACGCGTGTGAGGTTGAAAGGTGAAACACGTCTGCTCGGCGCGCTGGTGCCGAAGCGCGGCTATTTCCCGGATTTCCTCAACCCGCCGGAGAGTCGCCTCGGCCTCGCGGAGGGGCTGGAGGCGCTGCGCGCGACACCGGGGGAGCAGATCCGTACGGAACTGGCCCTGCTCGCCTCCGCATCGCCCGCGCCGCCCGCCCGGTCCGTCCCGCTCCGCGAGGACGACCCGGCGGAGCTGGGCCGGCTCGCCGGGGCGCTGCGCACGTACCACCGGGCCGCCGTGGAGCCGTACTGGCCGCACATCAGAGCCCGCGCCGAGGCGGACCGTGTCGTCAGGGGCCGGGCGCTGCTCGACGGCGGGACCGACGAACTGCTCGCCACACTCCCGCCGATGATCCGCTGGCGTGCGCCGGTCCTGGAGGCCGACTATCCCGTCGACCGCGAACTGTGGCTCGACGGGCGGGGGTTGCTGCTCCAGCCGTCGTTCTTCTGCCGCGCGACACCGGTCGTCTACCGCGACCCGGCGCTGCCTCCGGTGCTCGTCTACCCCGTCACGTACGCGGACGCCCCGGTCGCCGTGGGGCACGGCGGCCGGGGCGCGGGAGCGTCCCTCGGCCGGCTGGTCGGCCGTACGCGCTCCGCCGTCCTGAGCGCGATAGAGCACGGCACGACCACCAGCGAACTGGCCCGCAGGGCAGGGGTGTCGCTCGCCTCGGCCAGTCAGCACGCGTGCGTATTGCGCGAGGCGGGCCTCGTGGTGACGCTGCGCCACGGCAACGCCGTCCTGCACTCGCTCACACCGCTGGGCGCCGCCCTGTTGCACGGCGGCGCCCAGGGGCTGTCCAACGGGCCGTCCTATGTGCGGAACGGTCCCGTCACCTCGTAGGTGATGCCGCCCGACGAACTGCCGCTCGTACCGCGCTGGCTGGAGAAGTACAGCCGCGATCCGTCGGGCGAGAAGGCCGGGCCGGTGATCTCGGAGCCCGACTGCCCGCCGACGCGCAGGAACGACGCGACGACGTCATCGGGAGTGATCACACAGATCTCCAGATTCCCGCCGTCCTCCGCGACGAACAGATCGCCGGACGAGGAGCCGGTGACGTTGTCGACCCCGGTCAGCGGGGCACCGCCGCCGCTGACGAGCGAGTCGTCGTACGTCAACTCGTAGGTGGACGCCGCCGGATCGACCCGCCAGACGCGGTTGTCGCCCTTCGTGGTGAACCACACCGAGCCGTCCGCGTAGTAGCAGCCCTCGCCGCCGTTGAACCGCTTGGCGCCCGAGACCTGGTCACGGGTCTGGGTCGGCGAACCGTCCGGGTCCGGCACCGTCACCCAGGTGAACGAACCCGAGGTGGCGGTACCGGCCCGCAGTACCTGGAGCGTGCCCGAGGAGAGATCGCCCCAGGTGGTGGGCGCGAACCGGTAGAAGCACCCGTTCGTCTCGTCCTCGGTCAGATAGATCACCCGGCGCACCGGGTCGGCCGCCGCGGCCTCGTGCTTGAACAGGCCCATCGCGTCGCGCCGTACGGCCGCCTTCACGCCCCACGGATCCGTCTCGTACACATAGCCGCGGGTCACCTCCTCGCAGGAGAGCCAGGTGTTCCACGGGGTACTGCCGCCCGCGCAGTTCTGCCGGGTGCCCGCGAGGATCCGGTACGCGCCGGTGATGGCGCCCGCCGCGGAGAAACGGACCGCGCCCGCGCCGCCGGACGGATTGATCTCCGAGTTGGAGACATAGATCCAGCCGCTGCCGTCGGCGTAACAGGCGCCGCCGTCAGGGGCGTTGTGCCAGGTGTACGACGTGCCGGGCACGGTCTGCCCGGACCGCGCGACGACTCTGCTGGTGAATCCGGCGGGCAGCCGGATGTTGTTGCCGTCGGCCGATCCGAGCGCGCCGTACGGTCCCGCGCCGGGCTGCGCGGGATCGGCGTAGGCCGCGCCGCGCCAGAGAGTGCCGCCGAGTGCGGCGGCGGAGCTTCCGACGATCGCTCCACGCAGAAAATTGCGACGTTCCACTGGGCCGCTCCATGGGGGTGGGGTGGGCGTGCGGTCGCGTGCGCGCAACAGCGTAGGGCGACCGGATGACCACCGTCTGAACATCGGGGCGGCATGGCCGGTCATCGCCGCCAACAACTACGCCGCCGCGCCCCCGTCCACGACCAGGTCGGCCCCCACCACGGACGCCGCGTCCGGCGAGGCGAGATACAGCACGGCCGCCGCCACCTCCTCCGTGGTCGACACCCGGCCGAGCGGCGACTCCTCCTTCATCCGCGCCGTGCGGTCGGCGGCGGTCTCGCCGGACCGCAGGGACATCGTGGTGTCCGACGCGCCGGGGCTGACGGCGTTGATCCGGACGCCGTCCCGGACATGGTCGAGGGCGGCGGCCCGGGTCAGCGTGGAGACGGCGGCCTTGGAGGTGAGATAGCCGGCCACGTTCGGGATGCGCGTGTGCGCGCCGAGGTTGGAGGAGACGTTGACGATGGCGCCGCCGCCGTTGGCCCGCATATGGGCGATCTCCGCCTGGAGGCAGTGCAGGACACCGGTGACGTTGATGTCGAGCAGGGCCTGCCAGTCCTCGACGGGGAGGTCGGCGAGGGGCGCGCCGCCGCGGAAGATCCCCGCGTTGTTGACGGCGACGTCGAGACCGCCGAAGTGGTCGACGGCTGTCCGCACCAGGGCCCGTACGTCGGCCGCCCGCGAGACGTCGGCGGTGACGACGAGCGAGTCGCCGCCCGCCGCCGTTATCAGGGCGCGGGTCTCCTCCAGCGGCGCGGCGCCCCGGCCGGAGAGGACGACCGAGGCGCCTTCGGCCGCGAACGCCAGGGCGACGGCCCGGCCGATGCCGGAACCGGCGCCGGTGACGAGGACGGTCTTGTCGGTGAAGCGAGCGGACACGGTAACTCCCTTGTCGGATAAGGATTTCGAGACGGATTGTGAGACGGATTTCGAGACGGATTGTGAGAGGGCTTCGCTATGGACGGTGAGTGCGGGCCGCGAGCGCGGCCGTGGCCGCCGTGGCGCAGGAGAGCGCGACGAACGCGCCCGCCGTCGCCGCGAGCGAGACCGCGTCGCCGCCGAGGGCCAGCAGCGCGGCGAACAGCACCGTCGGCCCCAGTTCCATGGCCGTGTTGAGCACGCCGCCCGCCAGACCGGTCTGCCGCTCGGGGACCCCGTCGGTCGCGAGCACCGCGGCCCCCGCGAAGGACGCGGCGGCGCCCGCCGGCAGCAGGACGAGGCCGGGCAGCAGCCCGTGGACGTACGGCACGGCTCCCGTGCCCAGCCCCGTCGCCGCGAGCAGCGCGAGACCGGTCGCGCCCGTCGCCAGCCCCGCCGCCGTGACGAGCGGCGCCCCGTACCGGTCGATCAGCGGTCCGGCGGACCGCCCCGACACCAGCAGCGCGGCGGCGAACGGCACGAACGCCGCCGAGGTCTCCAACTCCGAGTAGCCGCGCACCTGCTGGAGATGGAGCGACAGCAGCACGAACGTCATGGAGGTGCCCGCCGCCGTCAGCGCGATGGCGGCGAGGCCCGTCGCCCGCCGGCGGTCGAGGACGAAGCGCGGCGGCAGCAGCGGGTCACGGGCGCGGCGCTCGGCGAACAGGAACGCCGCGCAGAGCGCCACTCCGGCCGTCAGCGGTACGAGCACCGCCGGCGAACCCCATGGGTGGGCGTCGGTGAGCACGAGGCCGTAGCTGGCCAGGGTGATCCCGCCGGTGGCGAGGACCGCGCCGGGCAGATCCAGCGAACGGCCCGCGCCGGGCGGGGTGTCCGGCAGCAGCCGGGGCGCCAGCGCGAGGGCCGCGCCCGCCACCAGCAGCGGCACGGCGAAGCTCCAACGCCAGGACAGCAGCGCCGAGATGACGCCCGAGCCGAGGTTGCCGGCGGTGGCGCCGAGCACCGAGAGCCCGCCCCAGGTCGCCATGGCCCTGCCGTACGCGGCGGGCGAGCCGAACACCGTACGCAGCACGTTCATCGCGGCCGGTGCGACCAGCGCGGCGCCGACGCCCTGGGCGAAGCGGCCGGCGAGCAGTGCCTCGTACCCGGGGGCGAGCGGGGCGGCGGCCGACGCGGCGGCGAAGACCAGCAGACCGGCGGTGAGCGCGCGGCGCCCGCCGTACCGGTCGGCGAACCGGCCGCCGAGGAGCAGCAGTCCGGCGAAGGTGAGTCCGTACGCGGCGCTGAGCAGGATCAGTTGGGAGCGGTCGAGGGCGAACTCCCGCCCGATGTCGGGCAGCGGTACGGCGAGCGCGGCGAGCGTGAAGATCAGCGTCGCCTGGACGGTGCCCAGGAGGGCGAACGCGGCGGCCGGCCGGACGGGCGTGCCGACGCCGGGTGTGGTGGTCGTGCTCACGGTCGTACCGTCCCCCTGTTTATCTTGACCGATCGTTCTGTTATGAGGGCAGCGGAAAGAAGGCGCCGGAAGGAAGGCGGCGGAAATTGGCGGCGGGGAGTTCGGGCGGGCTCGTGGAGACCGGCGGCCGTCCCGCCGGGATTCTCAGTCGAGCAGGGTCAGCGCCTGCTCGGCCGCGTCGTGTACCCGCGCCGGGTCCTGCGAGGTCTTGCCGACCACCCGCAGGCCCTGCATCAGCACGAGCAGCAGCCGCGCCAGTGCGCGCGGATCGCGGTCGGCCGGCAACTCGCCCTGGCCCTGGGCCCGGACGAGCGCCGCGTGCGTCAGCGTCTCGATGTGCTGCCAGCTCAGCTCGACCCGGCGGGCCGCCTCGCGGTCGTGCGGCCCCAGCTCGGCGGCCGTGTTGGTGATGAAGCAGCCCTTCTCGCGGCGTGAATCGGTGGCCGCCTCGGTGGCGAACATCCGCACCACCGCCCGCACCGCGGGCAGCGCCGCCCCCGGCTTCGACAGGGCGTCGAGCAGCGGCGGGTCATGCGTCTCTCCGTACCGGTCCAGCGCCTTCAGATACAGCTCGTGCTTGTTGCCGAACGTCGCGTAGATGCTGGCGCGGCCGATGCCGAGGTGCTCGACGAGGTCCGCCATGGACGTCGCCTCGTAGCCGCGGCGCCAGAACAGCTCAAGGGCCGACTGGAGCGCGGCGTCCGGATCGAATTCCTTGGTCCTGGCCACAGGCTCGACAGTAAGCCTTTGTGGAACGCTCGGTCAAGATTCGATGGATGGCGGCGTGAGGACGGTTGGAGGTGTGAGACGGGAGGCGTAGACCGTCACCGCCACCGACTCGTCGTCCAGGCAGCGCCCCGTCTCCAGATCGAACCGCTGCTTCAGCAGGGGCGACGCCACGAACGCGCGACCGTCGTGGGTGCCGGTCAGCCCGCGCGACAGCACGTGGGCGCCGGAGTACGGGTCGCGGTTGTCGATCGCGTACGTACGGCCCGCCCGGTCCATGAACAGCGCGGCCTGCCGGCCGTCCGGCAGCAGCGCGGCCACGCCCCGGCCCGGAATGAGCGCGGACCGCTCGCAGACCGGCAACCAGTCGTCGCCCAGACGGAGTTGGAGTACGGGGCAGCGGGTCGGGCTCATCGGGCCGGCACTCCTTCCAGGGTCAGGAACGTCAGATCCGGCTTCACCTGGTCGCGCTCCGGCACGAACCGCACCGTCGGATCCGGCGCGTCCGGCGCGTTGACGAAGGAGACGAAACGGCGCAGCCGCTCCGGGTCGTCCAGCGTCTGGGCCCACTCGTCGCGGTAGCCCGTCACATGATCGGCCATCAGTTTCTCCAACTCCCCGCAGAGGCCCAGCGAGTCGTGCACGACCACGTCCCGCACATGGTCGAGACCGCCCTCGATCCGGCCCAGCCACGCCGACGTGCGCTCAAGGCGGTCGGCGGTGCGGATGTAGAACATCAGGAAGCGGTCGATCAGCCGCACCAGCGCCTCGTCGTCGAGATCCCGCGCCAGCAGATCCGCGTGGCGCGGCTCGGCGCCGCCGTTGCCGCCGACGTACAGATTCCAGCCCTCGGCCGTCGCGATGATCCCGAAGTCCTTGCCGCGGGCCTCCGCGCACTCCCGCGCGCAGCCCGAGACGGCCGACTTGAGCTTGTGCGGCGCCCGCAGACCCCGGTAGCGCAGCTCCAGATCGATGGCCATCTTCACCGAGTCCTGTACGCCGTACCGGCACCAGGTCTGTCCGACGCACGACTTCACCGTGCGCAGCGCCTTCCCGTACGCGTGCCCCGACTCGAAACCGGCCGCCACCAACCGCGCCCAGATCTGTGGCAGTTGATCGACGCGCGCGCCGAAGAGATCGATGCGCTGTCCGCCCGTGATCTTCGTGTAGAGCCCGAAGTCCCGTGCCACCTCGCCGATCACGATCAGCTTCTCCGGTGTGATCTCACCGCCGGGGATACGGGGGACGATCGAGTACGAGCCGTTGCGCTGCAAGTTGGCGAGGAAGTGGTCGTTCGTGTCCTGGAGCGCGGCCTGTTCACCGTCCAGGACATGGCCGCTCACCCCCAGCGTCGGTGCGAGCGAGGCGATGATCGAGCCGACGGCCGGCTTGCAGATCTCGCAGCCGTCGCTCCCGCGCGCGCTCTCGCGGCCGTGCGAGTCGAGCAGCGAGGCGTACGACGTCACGCGCAGGGTGCGCACGATCTCGTACAACTCGCCCCGTGTGTGCGGGAAGCAGCCGCACAGCCCGCCGTCGCCCGCCGTGGGCAGGAGCTGGCCGACCACCTTCAGACAACTGCCGCAGCCCGTACCGGCCTTGGTGCACTTCTTCACCTCGGGCAGCGTCGCGCACGCGGTGATCGCGCCCTTGGTCACGTGGTGACAGCTGCAGATCACGGCGGTGTCCGGCAGTGACGCCGGGCCGAGCGCGACCGGTGCCCCGGCCCCCGGCGGCAGGACGAGCTGTTCCGGCGGTACGGGCGGTACGGAGCCGGTCAGCGGGCGCAGCGTCCCGTACGCGTCGGCGTCACCGACCAGCACACCCCCGAGCAGCGTGCCGTCCGCGCCGACGACGACCTTCTTGTAGACGCCCGAGCGGGAGTCCGCGTACACGACGTCGAGGCAGCCGGGGGCGGCGCCGTGCGCGTCCCCGAACGAGGCGACGTCCACACCCAGCAGTTTGAGCTTCGTGGACAGATCGGCGCCGGTGAACTCGGCCGCGCCCTCGGTGACTTCGGCGATCGCGTCCGCCGCCGTCCGCGCCATCTCGTAGCCCGGCGCCACCAGTCCGTACACCCGCCCGTCGGCGGCGAGCGCGCACTCGCCGATCGCGAAGACCCGGGGGTCCGACGTACGGCACCGCTCGTCGACCTCGATGCCGCCGCGCTCGCCGACCCGCAGCCCCGCGTCGCGCGCGAGCCGGTCCCGGGGCCGTACGCCCGCCGAGAAGACGACCAGATCCGCCGCCAGGACCGAACCGTCCGACAGCGTCATGCCGTTGACGGCGCCCGCCGCGTCCGTCGTGACCTCCTGTGTGCCGACGCCCGTACGGACGGTCAGCCCCAGCCCTTCGACGCTGCGCAGCAGTGCCGCGCCGCCGCCGTCGTCCACCTGGACGGGCATCAGCCGGGGCGCGAACTCCACGATGTGCGTGTCGAGTTCGAGGCTCTGCAACGCGCCGGCCGCCTCCAGACCGAGCAGCCCCCCGCCCACCACGACGCCGGTACGGGCGGTCTTCGCGTACTCCTCGATCGCCAGTACGTCCTCGATGGTGCGGTAGACGAAACAGCCGGTCGCGTCCATGCCCGGCACGGGCGGCACGAACGGGTACGAGCCGGTGGCCAGCACGAGCGTGTCGTACGTGAAGGTCAGCCCGGCGCGCGAGGTGACCGTGCGCGCGGCGCGGTCGACGGACTCGGCCGGGTCGTCCAGACGCAGCTCGATCCCGTGACGGGCCATGAAGTCCGGTTCGACCAGGGAGAGTTCGTCCGGGGTGCGGCCGGAGAAGTACGAGGTGAGCCGGACCCGGTCGTAGGCGGGGCGCGGCTCCTCGCAGAGCACCACGACCCGCGCCCTCCCGGTCGTGCCGCGCTCGGCGAGAGCTTCGAGGAACCGCTGGCCGACCATGCCGTGGCCGACGACCACGATGGTGGGGCGGGACAGTGTGTCGGGCATCTCAGGAGCCTCCGTCGGGAGTGAGCAGGTGGAGCAGCGGGGTGGTGGGCGGCAGCGGTTCGTCGTCCTCCCAGGTGCGGGCGAGCGCGCCGATCGTGGCCAGATCGCCGAGGAGCACGCCGCCGACGAGCCGGTCGCCCCGGACGACGACCCTGCGGTAGGAGCCGCGGGTGGCATCGGTCAGCTGGACGATGTCGTCGCCGGGGAGGGGTGTCGTCTCGCCGAACGCGGCGAGGTCGAGCGGGGCTGAGGGCGGGGACTCCGGCGAGGCTTGGGGCGCGGCTTCGGGAGGGGACTCGGGTGGGGCTTCGGGTGGGGCTTCGGGCGGGTGGCCGCCGAGGGCGGCGAGGGTGAGCCGGGTGAGGGTGCGGGTGCCCGTGTAGCGGGCCGCGGGGTCCGCGCCGAGCAACTGGGCCAGTGCGTCGGCCTGTTCGAGTGCGGCACCGGCGAGACCGTAGAGCCGGTCGCCGTGTTCCGCGCAGTCGCCGATCGCGTGGATGCGAGGGTCCGACGTCCGCAGCTCGTCGTCCACGACGACGCCTCGCCGGACATCCAGCCCGGCGGCGCGGGCGAGGCCGGTGCGGGGGCGTACGCCGCAGGCCAGAACGGTGAGTTCGGCGTCGAGACGGAAGCCGTCGGCGAGTTCGACGGCCGCCACCCCGGCGCCGTCGTCCGTACGCACGAGGCCGCGTACCCGGCACTCCGTATGGACCTCCACTCCCCACGACTCCAGCTTCCGCCGCAGCAACAGCGATGCCGTGCGGTCCAGTTGACGTTCCATCAGGTGCTCGCCCTGCTGCGCCAGCACGACCTGTGCGCCCCGCTCCGCGAGCGCGCGGGCGGCCGAGACCCCGAGGAGCCCGCCGCCGATGACGACGGCGCGGGTCCCCGGCCGAACGGCCGCCGAGAGCGCCAGGCAGTCATCCATGGTCCGGAAGGGGTGCACGCCCGCGGGCAGACCGGCCTCGTCAGGTTTCCGGAGTCCGCGCAGCGGTGGCAGCACGGGGTTCGAGCCGGTCGCGAGGACCAGCCGGTCGTACGGCACGACGCTGCCGTCGTCGCACCTCACCAGCCGCTCGGCCCGGTCGATCCGCACCGCCCGGACACCGCGCCGCTCGACGCCGGGGACCGGCGGGAGGGCGACGACCTCGGGGCCGTACCGCCCGGCGAGTACTTCGGCGAGCAGGACGCGGTTGTACGGGGCGTGCGGCTCCTCGCCGAGCAGGGTGACCCTCGGCGCGGAGCCGGACGCGGAGTCGGGCGCGGACGCGGCGAGGCGCTGGGCCAGCCGGACCCCGGCCGTGCCCCCGCCGATCACCACGATCTCCGTCGCCCCGCCGCCAGCAGCCATGTCCGCAGACTGCGCGGCCGGTGTTACCCGGCGGCACCACCACTGTTTCCCGCTCGGAACGCTGCCCTCAGCGCGGGCCGGTGCGGGGTGTGAGGCGGAGTGCGGGACGAGACGTAAGGCGGAGTGTCGGGCGAGGCGTGGGGCGAGGTGTGGGGCCGGACGAGCCGATGTGAAGGGCGGCCAAGGTGTCCCATAAGGTCGTGATCATGCCCGACATATCGCTGACCATGCTCGTCGTCCTCTGCCTCGCGGCAGCCGCCGCCGGCTGGATCGACGCCGTGGTCGGCGGGGGCGGGCTGCTGCTCCTGCCCGCGCTGCTGCTCGGTCTGCCGAACGTCCCCGCCGCGCACATCCTCGGTACCAACAAGGCCGTCGCGATCGTCGGCACCACGGGCGCCGCCGTGACCTATGTGCGCAAGGCGCCGGTGGATGTGAGGAGCGCCGTACGGATCGGGCTGATGGCGCTCGCCGGGTCGATGACGGGAGCGTTCTTCGCCGCCGGGATCAGCAGCGACGTCCTGCGCCCCGTGATCATGGTGGTGCTGCTCGGCGTCGCCGCCTTCGTGATGCTGCGGCCCGCGTTCGGCAGGGCACAGGCGGGCGGCCCCGCCACCCGTGGCCGGCACATCACCGCGGTCGTCCTCGTCGGCGGTGGGATCGGCTTCTACGACGGGCTGTTCGGTCCCGGCACGGGCACGTTCCTCGTACTGGCGCTGACGGCCGTGCTGCACCTCGATCTGGTCACGGCATCGGCCACCGCCAAGATCGTCAACGTCTGCACCAACGGCGGCGCGCTCGCGATGTTCGCGTACCAGGGCACCGTGCTGTGGCAACTGGCCGCGCTGATGGCCGTGTTCAACCTGGCGGGCGGCATGTTCGGCGCCCGGATGGCGCTCAAGAAGGGCAGCGAGTTCGTCCGGGGTGTGCTGCTCGTCGTGGTGTTCTCGCTGGTCGCGAAGCTCGCCTTCGACCAGTGGACGGCGTGAAGGTGCGACGACGTGACGACGTGACGGCGTAACGGTGTGACGACGGTGTGACGGGCCTGACGACCCGCCGTCGGGCCCGCCGTCAGGGCTGCCGGACGCCGATGAGGTGCGCGTACGTCACGACGTTGCCCTGGTAGCCGGTCTTCTCGGAGAATCCGCCGCCGCAGGTGATCACCCGCAGCTCGGCGCGGTCCGTCTTCCCGTAGACCTTCCGGTCGGGGAAGTCCTCGTTGTCGTACACCTCGACCGCGTCGATCGTGAAGACGCCGGTCCGCCCGTCCTCGCGGGTGACCTCGATCCGCTGGCCCTTCTTGAGGGTGCCCAGGCTGTAGAAGACGGCCGGGCCGCGCGCGTTGTCCACATGGCCCGCGACGATCGCCGTGCCCTTGGCGCCCGGGGTCGCGCCGCGCTCGTACCAGCCCGCGACATCGCCGTTCTCGGCCGGCGGCACATCCAGAGCGCCGTCCTTCGTCAGCCCCAGCCGGGTGACGGGCGCGTCGACACCGATCTCGGGTATCCGCAGCCGTACGGGCGAGGAGACCGGCATCGGGTCGGCGGCGGCGTCCGTGTGGAAACCGGGCCCGGCGGCGAACGCCTGGGCGGCCGACGGGATCGGCGGGGTGATGTTCTGGGAGCCGTTCTGTACGAGCCACACTCCGACGCACGCGGCGCCGGCTATCAGCCAGACCTTGCCCTTGGCGGTCATGGTTCGACCTTCGCGATCATGAGTTCTCCGGAAGATGTTCCCCCGCCCCCGGCAGCGATGAGCATGACGGAGGCGGGGGCCACGGCGGGACAGGGAAGGCGGTGGAGGCCGCGATTCCGTCAGCTGCCCTGCGCGCCGCTCGCCCGGCGGCGCAGGAGCCAGGTCCCGCCGACGGCGGCCGCGGCCAGAATGGCCGCCCCCGCCGCGATCTGGGTGGTGTCGGGTCCGACGCTGCCGCCGACCCCCGTCCGTACGTGACCGGACGGCTGCTGCTGCTCGCGGTGGTGCTCGACGGTCAGCTCACCGCGGGCCTCCCGGCCGTTCTCGCAGCGTACGAAGATGGTGTAGTTCCCCGCCCGGGTGTTCTCGGGCACCCGGAACTGGCCGACGACGATGTCCTTGTAGTCGCCGGGCCGCAGATGGAAATCGCCGGCGCCCAGGGAACTGGCGTCGCCCTTGCCGTGGCCGTCCTTGCCACAGGCGGTGGTGTTGACGGTGACGGTCGCGCCGGGCGCGGAGGTCGAGGGGTACAGATCCAGCTCACCCCGGTCGCCGGCGAACGCGGCGGTGGAGGCCACGAGGGACACTCCGAGCGTGGTGGCCGCCAGCGCGGTACCGGTCAGCAGGCGGGCGGTGGTGCGCATGGTTTTCCTCCGGGGCGGCGCGGTTCTCGTCTCTTCCGAGATAAGGCGCAGCCCGGCGCGCACGCCTGCTGATGGAGGATCAGATTGGCCGGTTCCGTACGGCGTGTCCCGCTTGCCAGTTGATGTTTCCGCAGGTCAAGGGCGGAATGCTGGACGCGGGACACGCCGGGTCACCCGTCGTGCCGAATGGGTGAGCGACCGCCGAGGAGTGGCGGCGGGTCAGATCACGTCCCATTCCACCGCTTCGAACGCCGCCGACACCGTCCCCATCAGCTCCGCGTCGACCGTGAACCGCACCTCGTCGATCCGGTCGACGGGCGCGATGCCCTGCGAGTTCGTGAGGAACGCCGACGCGTACGACGGCAGGTCGGCCAGCGTCACCGGGCGCCGTACGGAAGGCAGCCGCGGCTCCAGCAGCGCCATGGTGATCCCGAGCAGCGAGGGCGCCTCGGGCCAGACCACGGACGTGCCGTCCCAGAAGGCGATGTTCGTGATGGCGCCCTCCGTCACCAGCCCGCCGGGCGCGGTCAGCAGCGCCTCGTCGAAGCCCGCGCGTTCGGCGGCCCGCAGATGGTACGTCTGTCCGAAGCCGCCCAGGTGCTTGATGTGCGGGACCGGGCGGGCGTACGGCACCGACAGCAGACCGTGCGGCCGGTCGGCCTTGGTCTGCGGCGGCCGGACGGTGACCATCACCCGCGCCTCCTTGTCGCCGTCCGGCCAGTGCACATACACCCGGGCGGAGGCGTCGGACACGTCACCGAGCGCGTGCCGGAGCAGTTCCCGTACGTACTCCCCGTCCAGGCCCGCGCCGAACAGCTCGCGGGTGGCCGAGTCGAGCCGGGCGAGATGGAGGTCCCGTCCGCGTACCCGGCCGCCCCGGACCTGCATCGCGGTGAAGTGCCCGTATCCGTTGAGCGCGGGGATCCGCAGCGCGGCCTCCGTGGCCGGCTCGCCGTTGACCTCGATGACTTCGAATGCTTCGGAAGGCGCCATGGGACCACGGTAGGACCGGTCAGTCCTCGATCAGCCTGCGGGGTCCGGGGCCGTGCGACGCCAGTTCGTCGCCGGGGTTGGACAGCACGCAGCGGTCCAGCGAGAGGCAGCCGCAGCCGATGCAGTCGGCGAGGTTGTCGCGCAGCCGCTGGAGGGTCCGGATCCGAGCCTCCAGGTCCGCGCGCCAGCACTGGGAGATCCGGGCCCAGTCCTCCTCGGTGGGCGTACGGTCCTCCGGCAGCAGCGCCAGCACGTCGCGGATCAGGGCGAGCGGGATGCCGAGGCGCTGCGAGGTGCGGATGAACGCGACACGCCGGAGGGTGTCGCGGCTGTAGCGCCGCTGGTTGCCCGTGGTGCGGCGGCTGGTGATCAGGCCCTCGCGCTCGTAGAAGCGCAGCGCGGAGGGGGCGACGCCACTGCGTTCGGCCAGTTCACCGACTGTGGCTTCCTTGGCGTTCCAGGCGAGTTGGGTCATACGGCCAAGAGTAGCTTGACCTGAACCATGGTTTAAGTATCACGCTCGTGCCATGGACATCACGACGCAGAACTCCACGACGCAGAACTCCACGACCGACGCGACCCCGAAAACCACCGAGGCTCGGCAGGCAGCTCCAGCAGCCGACGCCGCCCAGCCCGATCGGGCGCCGCTCAAGCTCGCCGTCATCATGGGCAGCAACCGTGAGGGACGGTTCGGCCCCGTCGTCTCCGACTGGTTCGTCTCCCGGGCCGCCGGGCGCGACGACTTCACCGTCGAGCTGATCGACCTCGCCGACACCGACCTGCCGACCGCCCTCTCCTTCAACCCGACGGCCCCCGTCCGCGACCAGCTCGACAGGATCACCCACCGGCTGGCCGGGGCCGACGCCTTCGTCGTCGTCACCCCCGAGTACAACCACTCCTACCCCGCCTCCCTCAAGACCCTGATCGACTGGCACTTCGCCGAGTGGCAGGCCAAGCCCGTCGGCTTCGTCTCCTACGGCGGCGTCTCCGGCGGGCTGCGTGCCGTCGAGCATCTGCGGCAGGTCTTCGGCGAGCTGCACGCCGTCGCCGTACGCGACACCGTCTCCTTCCACAACGCCGGCGCGCTCTTCGACGACGAGGGCCGGCATCTGGACCCGGACCGCCCCAACGCCGCGGCCACCACGATGCTCGACCAGCTCGCCTGGTGGGGCCTGGCCCTGCGGGACGCCAAGTCCGTCCGCGCGTACGCCGGTTGATGGGGGCGCGACATGCTGATCCGACTGCTGGGCGCCCAACTGCGCCCGTACAGAAGACTGCTCGCCCTCGCCGTCGTGCTCCAACTGATCCAGACCCTGGCCACGCTCTATCTGCCCACCCTCAACGCCGACATCATCAACAACGGCGTCCTGCGCGGCGAGACCGACCACATCCTGTCCTCCGGGGCCGTGATGATCGCCGTGACCCTGCTCCAGATCGTCAGTGCCGGGGCCGCCGTCTACGTCGGCGCCCGCGTCGCGATGGGCGTCGGCCGTGATCTGCGGTCCGCCGTCTTCTCCCGCGTACAGGACTTCTCCGCACGGGAGATGAGCCACTTCGGCACCGCCTCGCTGATCACCCGCACCACCAACGACGTGCAGCAGGTGCAGACGCTCACCGTCCTCGCCCTGACCGTGCTCGTCGTGGCGCCCCTGACCTGGGTGGGCGGCATCGTGATGGCCGTCAATCAGGACCCTCCGCTGGCACTGCTCCTGCTGATCTTCATCCCGCTCCTCGCGGGAGTGGTCGGAGTGATCCTCCTGCGCATGCCGACGCTCTTCCGCGGGATGCAGGAGCGCATCGACAACGTCAACCGGATGATGCGCGAGCAGATCACCGGCATCCGGGTGATCAGGGCGTTCGTACGGGACGAGCACGAGCAGGAGCGGTACGGCGGCGCGAACCGGGAGCTGATGACCGTCGCCCTGCGCGTCGGCAGGCTCATGGCGCTGATGATGCCGTCCGTCATCCTCGTCTGGGAGCTGGCGACGGTCACGATCATCTGGTTCGGGGGGCACCGGATCAACTCCGGTGAGCTGCAGGCCGGTTCGCTGATCGCCTTCCTGAGTTATCTGATGCAGATCCTGATGGCCGTGATGATGACGCTGTTCCTGCTGATGCAGGTGCCGCGCGCGGCCGTGAGCGCGGAACGCATCCGGGAGGTCCTGGACACCGAGTCGAGCGTCGTGCCGCCGTCCCCCTCCGTGGCGGCGTCCGCCGGCGCGTCCGTGACCGCACTGCGTGGTCGTGGCGCGGAGCCCGGCCGGCTGGAGATCCGCGGCGCGGGCTTCAGCTACCCCGGCGCCGAGGAACCGGTGCTGACCGGCATCGACCTGACGGCCGCTCCGGGGCGTACCACCGCCGTCATCGGCTCCACGGGCAGCGGCAAGACGACGCTGCTCCATCTGGTGCCGAGGCTGTTCGACGCCACGGCGGGCGAGGTACGGATCGGGGGAGTCGACGTACGGGACCTGGACCCGGCACTGCTCGCCCGCACCGTCGGTCTCGTCCCGCAGAAGCCGTACCTCTTCTCCGGCACCGTCGCCTCCAACCTCCGTTACGGGAAGCCGGACGCGACCGACGACGAGCTGTGGCAGGCCCTGAAGACCGCGCAGGCTTGGGAGTTCGTCTCCGCGCTGCCCGAAGGGCTCGACGCGCCCGTCTCGCAGGGCGGCGGCAACCTCTCCGGCGGACAGCGCCAACGCCTCGCCATCGCACGGGTGTTGGTGACCAAACCGGCGCTGTATCTGTTCGACGACTCCTTCTCCGCGCTCGACTACACGACCGACGCGGCACTGCGCGTGGCACTGGCGGAGGAGACGGAGGCCACCGGCGCGACCGTGGTGATCGTCGCCCAGCGGGTGTCCACCATCCGTGGCGCGGACCGGATCGTCGTCCTCGACCAGGGGCGGGTCGTCGGCACCGGCAGCCACGAACAGCTCATGCGGGACAACCACACCTACCGGGAGATCGTCCTCTCCCAACTCAGCGAGGAGGAAGCCGCATGAGCGCCCCAGCACGCCGGGGCCCCGCGCCCCAGCGCGGTCCCGGCACGACCGGAACCCCCTCCCTCGAACGCTCCCTGGACTTCCGCCGCTCCGGCCTCCGGCTGCTGCGGATGGTCACCCCCGGAGCCACCGAACGCACCCTGCTCCTCTCGATCCTCGCCGCCGGTACGGGAGCGGTGGCCCTGTCCGTCGTCCTCCCGAAGATCCTCGGCCATGCCACCGACCTCGTCGTCTCCGGCGCGGGCCGGCCCGGTGGCGTCGACTTCCGCGACGTGGGCGAGAGCCTTCTCCTCGTACTCGCCCTGGTCACCGTGTCCGCCGGGCTCACCTGGCTGCAGATACGGCTCACCGCCGAACTCGTCCAGCGGGCCGGCCACCGGCTGCGCGAGCGGGCCCAGCGCAAACTCGCACGGCTGCCCCTGGCGTACTTCGACAAGCAGCCACGCGGTGAGGTCCTCTCCCGCACGACCAACGACATCGACAACATCACCCAGACCCTGCAACAGGCCTTCGCCCAGATCATGCGGGCGCTGCTCACCCTCGTCGGCGTACTGGTGATGATGGTCTGGATCTCACCGCTGCTGGCCCTCGTGGTGCTGGCGACCGTGCCGGTCTCGGTGCTCGGCGCCGTACTGATCGGGAAGCGGGCACAGCCGCAGTTCGTCAGGCAGTGGGCCGTGACGGGCAAGCTCAACGGGCATGTCGAGGAGATGTACACGGGCCACGCGGAGGTGGTGGTGTTCGGCCGCAAGGACGACGCCGTACGCACCTTCGAGGAGCACAACGAGGCGCTGTACGCGTCGAGTTTCCGGGCCCAGTTCATCTCCGGCTTCATCCAGCCGGCCATGACCTTCGTCGGCAATCTCAACTATGTCCTCATCGCGGTCGTCGGCGGGCTGCGGGTCGCGTCGGGGACGCTGTCGATCGGCGACGTGCAGGCGTTTGTCCAGTACTCCTACGAATTCAACGGACCGGTCACCCAGATCGCGTCCATGGCGAACCTCCTCCAGTCGGGGGTCGCGTCGGCGGAGCGTGTCTTCGATCTGCTGGACGCGGAGGAGGAGTCGGCGGAGCCGACCGGACAGGGCGGGGCGCCCGGCAGGTCCGCAGGCCGGGTCTCCTTCGAGAAGGTGGCCTTCAGCTACGAGGTCGCGGAACCGCTCATCAAGGAGCTGTCCCTGTCCGTCGAACCGGGCCAGACCGTCGCGATCGTCGGCCCGACCGGCGCGGGCAAGACCACCCTCGTCAACCTGCTGATGCGCTTCTACGAGGTGACCGGCGGCCGGATCACCCTCGACGGCGTCGACATCTCCACGATGTCGCGGCAGGAACTGCGCTCCGGGATCGGCATGGTCCTCCAGGACACCTGGCTGTTCGGCGGCACCATCGCCGACAACATCGCGTACGGCGTGTCCGGCGACGTCTCGCGCGAACGCGTCATGGAGGCGGCGATGGCCACGCACGCCGACCGGTTCATCCGTACGCTCCCCGACGGCTACGACACCGTCGTGGACGAGGAGGGCGGCGGCCTCAGCGCGGGCGAGAAGCAACTGCTCACCATCGCACGGGCGTTCCTCGTCGAACCGTCCATCCTGGTGCTCGACGAGGCGACCAGCTCCGTCGACACCCGTACCGAAGTCCTCATCCAGCGCGCGATGTCGTCACTGCGCGAGGGCCGTACGAGCTTCGTGATCGCGCACCGGCTCTCCACGATCAGGGACGCGGACGTGATCCTGGTGATGGAGGCGGGCCATATCGTGGAACAGGGCACCCACGACGAACTGCTGGCGTCCGGGGGCGCGTACGCCCGTCTGTACGCCTCGCAGTTCGCGGCGGCGGCCTGAACCCGACCGAAGGAGAAGGCGCACATGACCGGACCGGAGTTTCTGACCGTACTGACCACCACCGACAGCGCCGCGAAGGCGGACGCCCTGGCCCGGGGCGCGGTGGAGGCCCGGCTCGCCGCGTGCGCGCAGATCTCCGCGCCGGTCACGTCCGTCTACCACTGGCAGGGCGCGATCGAGACGACGGAGGAGTGGCAGGTGCTCCTCAAGACAACCGCCGCCCGCTACGAGGCACTTGAGGCGCATCTGACGGCGGCGCACGACTACGACACCCCGGAGATCCTGGCGATTCCGGTGGTACGGGGCAACGCGCCGTATCTCGCCTGGCTGGCGGCCGAGACGGCGCCAGGCGACACCCCCTAGCCCGTCCGGCTTGTTCAGCCCGTCCTGCCCGTGAGTTCGCGGGCGCGGCGGACCGTCGCCGCGTCGACCATCGCGCCCTCGCCGTCGCGGAACACACCGCTGCCCGCGCCGATCCGGTGCTCGAAGAGATCGAGCAGGGCGTGCGCGTCGGCCAGTTCGCCGGGGTCGACGCCGAACACCTCGTTGGCGACGGCGACTTGGGCCGGATGGATGCAGGCCCGCCCCTGGAAGCCGAGCGCGCGCAGCCGCACGCTCGACGCGCGGAACGCCTCGGGGTCCGAGGTGTGCACCGAGACGGGCGCGACGGCCGAGAGGAGACCGTGCGCCGCCGTGTGCGCGACCGTGAGGCCGCGCGCCCAGTCGAGCAGATCGTCCCCGGGGCCGGGATCCGGTGTCATCCGCAGATCCGCCCGCAGGTCGACCTCGCCGAGCTGCAGGTGCCGTACGCCGGGGCGGCCCGCCGTGGCGCCGAGGGAGAGCAGCCCGGTGGCGCTCTCGATCAGCAGCCCCAGCGCGACCGCCCCGTCCGGGACGAGCCCGATCAGCTCGTCCAGGTCCGCACCGGCGGTCGCCTTCGGAATCCAGAGCCCGTCGAAGCGGCCCGTGGCGACCAGCGCGCGGGCGTCGTCCCGACCACGGGCGCCCTCGTTGATCCGTACCCACAGCTCCGGGCCTCCGGCGGGGTGCTCCTCGGCGAAAGAGGCGGCGAAAGCGACGGCGGCGGCGCGCGCCGCGTCCTTCCGCGCCGACGCGACGGCGTCCTCCAGATCGAGGATCAGCGCGTCCGCCCCGGAACGCGGCGCGGCACGCAGAAAGCGGGGCTGGTCGGCGGGTACATAGAGATGGGAACGGGGCGGCCGACCGGGCACGGGCAGCGGCGTGGGTACTGGTCCGGGCGTCGTACTGGGCACTGGCATGGACTCTCCTTGCACATCATGAATCAGATGATGCATTTTCCATGACGATGATGTAGCTTGCGACTCACCATACTTCAAGTCCGGTGCCGCGTACGGAAGCGGGCGAGGCGCCCGGGCCCGTGACCCGGACTCGTAACTACGGGAGGACCGCGGCGTGTTCGAAGCCGACAGCGTGACGATTACCGTGCTGGTCGAGAACCAGGTGGACATGCTGCTGCCCGACCAGGCCAGCCCCACCGGCGACGGAACCGGCGGCGCGGACGGGGCCGTGGACGACCACTGCGTCTCCCGGTACGGCCTCATCGAGCACTTCGACCCCAAGCGCGTGCCACCCCAGGCGGAGAACGGCATCAGCTTCCTCGTCGAGGCGGTACGGGGCCGGCACAGCGTGCGCGTCCTGTTCGACGTGGGCCTCACCGGCACCGTGCTCGAACACAACATGCGCGTACTCGGCGTCGACCCCGCCTCCATCGACCATGTCGTCATCAGCCATGGCCACCCCGATCATTTCGGTGGAATCCATCGCTTTCTCGACCTCGCCGGCCGCCGTATCCCCGTCGCCACCCACGCCGACGCGGAACTGCCGCGCTACGCGGTCATGGGCGACGGCCGCACCTCGTCCGTCTACAACGCCGCGTTCCGGTTCGGCGAGGTCGAGAGGTCCGGCGGCGTACCCGTCCTGACCCAGGACTCCCTCGACCTCGGCTGCGGCGTGCACACCACCGGGGTGATCCCCCGGAAGGTCGCCTTCGAGGCGGGCGCCGCACCGGCGTTCAAGCCCGGCGACCCCGGCCTCTACCAGGTCTCGCCGGAGGGAAAGCTCCGCCGCGACGAGGTCATGGACGAGATGGGCCTCGTCATCGACGTACGCGGCGCGGGCCTCGTCGTCCTCACCGGCTGCGCGCACGCCGGGGTCGTCAACACGATCGAGCAGGCGCGCGCGGTGTGCGGGCCCAAGCCCGTCCGCGCCGTGATGGGCGGCTTCCACCTCGGCTTCCCCACCACCCCGGCCGAGAACGTCGACCTGACCGCCGCCGCGTTCGCCGAGCTGGAGGTCGCCACCGTCATGCCGATGCACTGCAGCGGACTGCGCACCCACACCCGACTGTCGACCGACATGTCCGCCAACTATGTGCAGCCCGCGGTCGGCACCGTGCTGCGCTTCGGCCGCTGATGACCGGCGACCTGCGGGGCATCCGGGTGATCGCGGTCGAACAGGCCGTCGCCGCACCCCTGTGCACCCGCCATCTGGCCGACCTCGGCGCCGAGGTCGTCAAGATCGAACGGCCCGGCGGCGGGGACTTCGCACGCGGCTACGACGAGAGCGTGCACGGCCTGGCCAGCCACTTCGTCTGGCTCAACAGGGGCAAGCGCAGCGTCGTACTCGACCTGAAGACCGAGCCGGGGCGTCGCGCGCTGCGCCAACTGCTCGCCGGGGCCGACGTACTGGTCTGCAATCTGGCGCCCGGCGCGCTGAACCGGATCATCACCGACGAGGCGCTCGCGGAGCTGAACCCGCGCCTGGTGCGCTGCTACCTCTCCGGATACGGGCCGGCCGGCCCGTACGCCGACCGCAAGGCGTACGACGCCCTCGTGCAGGGCGAGGCTGGCACGATCTCCGCCACGGGCACGCCCGAGACCCCCGCCAAGCCCGGGGTCTCCCTCGCGGACCTGGCCGGCGGGTCGTACGCGCTCAGCGCCGTCACCTCCGCCCTGTACGCGCGCGAACGGACCGGCCTGGGGCAGCGGATCGACATCGCCCTGTTCGACGTGCTGCTGGAGTGGATGAGCCCGCTGCTGCTCGCCGAACTGCACTCGGGGTCGGCGCCCGCGCCCGCCGGACTGCGGCACGCCAGCATCGCCCCGTACGGGCCGTACACGACGGCCGACGGCCAGGACGTGCTGATCGCGGTGCAGAACGAGGGGCAGTGGCAGCGCCTCTGCCGTACGGTGCTCGCCGATACGGCACTGCTCGACGACCCGGACTTCCGCTCGAACAGCGCGCGGGTACGGCACCGTGAACGCACCGAACGGGCCGTGCAGGCCCGGCTGATCACCCTGTCCACCGCCGAGGTCACCGCCCGGCTCGAAGCGGCGGACGTACCGCACGCGCGGCTGAACCAGATCGCCGACGTACTGGCCCATCCGCAGGCCGCGGCCACCGGGCGCTGGTCGGAGGCGACCCTGCCGGACGGACAGGCGGTCCGGGTGGTCACCTCACCGCTGCACCGCACGGCGGAGCCGCCGGGCGGCCGGAGGGTGCCCGGACTGGGGGAGCACACCGCCGAGGTGCTGGCCGAACTCGGCCTGTCCGAGGCGGACATGGCGGAGCGGGAGCCAGCGGGCTAGGCCCTGTTCGCCGGAGGGGCCGCGGGTACGCACC
>NZ_JBHUZM010000059.1:0-43413 GCF_042667665.1 Streptomyces sp. NPDC057307
GGTCCTGCTCGGGCGGCATCGGCGGTCCGGGGCCGGTCGACGGTGCTTAATCCGTCGATCGGCCCCGGCCGTTCCGTGTACGGTTTGTGTGCCCCTGCCAAGCGCTGGCGGGCCCGAACCCGTACCGGCGGGACATCCGGATACACATGTATGTGGGGACACTGTCCTTCGATCTGCTCCTCGGCGACGTACGGTCGCTGAAGGAGAAACGCTCCATCGTCCGGCCGATCGTCGCCGAACTCCAGCGGAAGTTCGCGGTGAGTGTGGCGGAGACCGGCGACCAGGATCTTCATCGCAGGGCCGAGATCGGTCTGGCGGTGGTGTCCGGGGACACGGCGCATCTGAGGGACGTTCTGGACCGGTGCGAGCGCATGGTCGCCGGCCGTCCGGAGGTGGAGTTGCTGTCGGTACGACGGCGGCTGCACGGAGACGACGACTGAGCCGCCCGGACCCGGGCAGGCGACGGTCGCCGCAGCAAGAGCAGCAGACAAGAACCCAGAAGGAAGAGTGACGGACCGGTGACCGACAACGCGCGGGCCCGCAAGCTGGCCGACCGCATCCAGGTCGTGGTCGCGGAGACCCTGGACCGGCGTATCAAGGATCCGCGGCTGGGCTTCGTGACCATCACGGACGCCCGGGTCACCGGCGACCTGCGGGAGGCCACGGTCTTCTACACGGTCTACGGCGACGACGAGGAGCGCGCGGCGTCCGCCGCCGCCCTGGAGAGCGCCAAGGGCGTGCTCCGCTCCGAGGTGGGACGTCAGACCGGCGTCCGGTTCACGCCGACGTTGGCGTTCGTCCCGGACGCCCTGCCCGACAACGCCCGCACCATAGAGGATCTCCTCGACAAGGCTCGCGCCAAGGACGCCGAGGTGCGTGAGGTGTCGACCGGTAAGACCTACGCGGGCGAGGCCGACCCTTACCGCAAGCCCGGTGACGAAGGCTACGAGGAGGACGCCGACGGCGAGGCCGGGGCGGGAGCTGTGGCCGACGGGCCCGCGGCCGCCGCCTCCGGTGAGGCCGACCGCGGCGACGACGACACGGACGGCGCCGCCGCTAAATGACACAGCAACTCCCCACGCCCGACGGCCTTGTCATCGTGGACAAGCCGTCGGGCTTCACTTCGCACGACGTCGTGGCAAAGATGCGCGGCATCGCCAAGACCCGCCGCGTCGGCCACGCCGGCACGCTCGACCCCATGGCGACGGGCGTGCTCGTCCTCGGCGTGGAGCGGGCCACCAAACTGCTGGGGCACCTCGCCCTGACCGAGAAGGAGTACCTCGGCACCATCCGGCTGGGACAGGACACCGTCACCGACGACGCCGAGGGCGAGACCACCTCGTCCACCGACGCGTCCGGCGTCACCCGCGAGGGCATCGACGCCGGGGTCGCCGCCCTCAGCGGCGCGATCATGCAGGTGCCGTCCAAGGTCAGTGCCATCAAGATCGACGGGAAGCGGTCGTACGCGCGCGTACGGGGCGGCGAGGAGTTCGAGATCCCGGCCCGGCCGGTGACCGTCTCGTCGTTCCAGGTGTACGACATGCGCGCCGACGTCGCCGAGGACGGTACGCCCGTGGTCGACCTGGTCGTGTCGGTCGTCTGCTCCTCCGGTACGTACATCCGCGCCCTCGCACGCGACCTCGGCGCGGGACTCGGCGTCGGGGGGCATCTCACGGCGCTGCGCCGGACGCGGGTCGGTCCGTACGGCCTCGACGAGGCCAGGACGCTCGACCAGCACCAGGAGAAGCTGACGGTCATGCCGGTCGCCGACGCCGCCGCGACGGCCTTTCCGCGCTGGGACGTGGACGAGAAGCGGGCGAAGCTGCTGCTCAACGGCGTACGGCTGGACATGCCCGCGCGCCGGGACGGGGCGGTGGCCGGCCCCGTGGCCGCGTTCGGGCCCGACGGGCGGTTCCTGGCGCTGGTGGAGGAGCAGGGCGGCAAGGCGAAGAGTCTGGCCGTCTTCGGCTGATCGAATACTGATCGGTCATCTGTCCGGTGGTTGTCGGAGGGAGCCCGAGGTTTGAGTACGGGCCGCCCTCGCGTCATGGATTCACCCCATCGGGCGGGCGCTCGAAGTGAACGGAGGGTGCACTGGGGGCGCCTCGGCTCGCGTCCTTCTCCGGCTGATCAACATCCGCCTACCGTCTCAGCCATGGGTAGCGGGGACCGGGCGACGCTGGTGCGGATCTGTGATCTGGCGGGCAGGCCCCGCGGGACCGGCTTTGTCGCCGACGCCGTGGGGACGGTCGTCACCAGCCACGAGGCCGTGGACGGTCTTGTACGGCTGGTCCTGCACGTGCCGGGGGAGCGGACCTGTCTGGCCGACGCCGACGCAATCGTTCCGCTGCCGGAGGTGGGGCTGGCGCTCGTGCGCACCGAGGGTCTCGACGTGCGACCGCTGCCGATCTCCCGCAGGGACAGCCCCGAGGCCGGGACATACGTACGGATCGCCGCCCACGGGTGGCGTCAGGCGCGCGTGCTGGGCGCTGTTCCGGCGACGTACACGGCGACCGATCGCTTCCATTTCCTGGACACGGTGCTGGAGTTGGCGATCGGCACGGGTGGCAGCGACGCCTTGCGGCTGGGCGGCGAGGCCACGGGTGGGCCGGTGCTGGACGCCGCGACGGGCGCCGTACTGGGCGTCATCGGTACGGCGCTGCACACGGAGCACCGTGCCGCAGGACTCGCCCTCTCAGTGGGGGCAGCCGCCGCGGCGGATCCGGCGGGTCCGCTGGCGGCGCTGCTCCGTCTGAACGAGGCCACCGTTCCCGGCTACGGACACGACCTCAACCTCGCCGGCGTGCTGCGACTCACGGCGGCGGCCAGGGACGGGGCAGAGGCAGGAGTAGGGGGAAGGGGCGGGGGCGGGGGGGCGGTTGACGGGCCGAGGCTCGTTCAACGGGCGAACATGTCGCGCGAGTTGACCGCCTTCGCGGATGCGCCGGCCCACGGCGCCACGGCTTCCGGCGCGCTCGTCCTGGGCCTGGTGGGCGACCCAGGCACCGGCCGTACGACGGAACTCGCCGCCCTCGCCCACCGACGCGCCCACGGGGCGGCCCCCGCCCCCACCGTCCGGCTGCGCGGCGCCGATCTGCGCGCCGACGACGCGTCTCTCGCCGACGCCCTGGCCCGTGCGCTGCGCGCAGGGGCCCGCACCGTCATCACCTCCGGGGAGCCGACGCACGCGGCGTCGGCGACGCCCGAAGAGGCCGCGAGGGCAGCACGGGGCGCGGGGCGACCGCTGCTCGTCCTGCTCGACGGACCGGAGGAGATGCCGCCCCAGTTGGCCCACGCGCTGCCCGACTGGACTGCGCGCACCGTCGACTGGCTCCGTGACGAGGGCGTCAAGCTCGTCGTCGCCTGCCGCCCCGAGTTCTGGGAGCGGGCGGGGGCGCTCTGGCCGCCGGACGTACTGCACCGTCCGGCCCGCGCCGCGCGCCGGTTGCCTCCCGCCGTACGCCTCGGCGACCTGCGGCCGGCCGAGGCGGAACGTGCTCGCGAGCTGTACGCAATCCCCGACGGGGCCCTCGCCGACGTAGAGGCCGTTCACCCCCTGTCGCTCCGACTGATGGGGGAGCTGCGCGAGGCGCTGGGTGGCGACGTACCGGGGCGGCCCGACCGGGCGGACCTCTTCACCGCGCATCTGGACCTGACGTGTCTGCGGATCGCGGAACGGCTCGCCGCGGGGACCGTGGCCGGGCTCGACGGCGCGGCTGTCGGGAGGCTGGCCATGAGGGTGGCGCGGCAGGCGCACGAGGCGGCGCGGCACTGCCTCGGCCCCGGACGGGGCGAGTTGGACCGCGTCGCGTTCGACGCGATCTTCCCGCGGAGTACGGGCTGGGCCGCTGCCGTGCTCGCCGAGGGCCTGCTGGTCCCGGCCGGCCACGGATACCGCTTCGCCCACGAGGAACTCGGTGACTGGCTCCAGGGCACACACCTCGATGTCGACGGCGCCCTGCACGTCCTGGTCCACCAAGCCTGCCCGGCGGACGGCCCGACCGTCCCCGCGCAGCGCACCCCGGCGTCGACGGCGCGGCACAACGGCGTACGGCCTGACGGACCACGCGGCCCCGTACGGCGCGCCGCCCCGTCGATCCCGACACACCGCATCGGCCCCGTCGTGCACGCTCTGCTGCTCCTCGGCCGCGATTCCGGCCCCGTCGCACTGGGACTCCGACTGGACGGCCTGATCGACGCCTTGGACCGCCTCGGCGACGGACCGGCCAACGGCCCCGGCGGCGCACGGCTGGTCGAAGCCCGTTGGTGGGGCGCGCACCTACTCGGGGAGGTGCTGCTGCGCGTGCCCGACACGGAGCCGTACCTCCCCGTCCTGAGGCGCCTCGCCGTACAGATCACTCGGCGCTCCGTGCGGGAGGGAGGGCCGCACCGTCTCGGTGGGCTCGCCGAGTTCGGCCCCTGGTTCTGGACGCAGCTGCGCGTGGACGAGGCCGCGCGCACCGATCTTCTGAGGCTCCTGCTGCCCGCCGACGGGGCGCCCGGGGCGCCGGGTGCCCGCCGCTCGCGGTACCTGGACGTCGCGGCCGACCTGCTGGACGCCGACCCCAGGGCCGTACAGCCACTGCTGTGCCGCTGGTTCACCGACGAACGCCCGCTGCCCACGGGGCCCGACGCGCCCGTACACCCCACCGTCGCCACCGCGGCGCAGGCTCTGCTGCACTCGCGGCGTTACCTCGCCGTCGACGACCTCACCGAGGCGCTCGTCGCCGCCGCTCATCCCCGCGCCGACGAATTGCTCACCGCCCTGGCCGAGGACGAGCCGTCGGCGCTCTGCCGCGCCGTGCACCGCTGGGCGCACGACGGGTGCCCCGAGCGGCGTACGGCGGCCGCCGTTCACGCACCGGTGACCGCCCACCATGTCACCGGCACCGCCGACCGCGAACTGCTGCGCCGTACCGCCCTGGCCCTGCTCGCCGACGCCCGTACGCACGGTGCGGCGCTCGGCCTTCTCGTGCGGGCCCCGGCGACCCGCTCACACCATCTGGACCGGGCCGTCGCCGCCTTCGTACGGGGCGACGCCGGGCCGCCGGCGAACGCACTCGCCGAAGCGCTCGGCACGCACCGTGAGCCCGTCCTCGCGGCCTTCCGTACGCGGCTGCACAACCCAGCGGCCGACCCGACCGATCCGCTGACGGCCCTCGCCGAACTCCGAGAGCCCCAACTCACCCACCACGCCGCGGCACTTGTGAGCGAGTACGTCGCCCGAATGCCTGGAGCGGCCGAACACGCCGCCCGGTTCGTCGAGCGCCGACTGGAGCACGGGCCGGCCGCCAGGGCGGCGCTCCTGCCGCTGGTGACGGGGCTGATCCTGCACCGCCCCGTCGAGGTGCGCGCGGCGCTGGCACCTGTGCTCGCGGCGGCCGACACCGACACCGGTGCCTCGTGCCTGCTGCGGGCCGAGCTGCTCGACGTACTCCTGGCGTACGAGCGCCGCCACGACCCCGACGCGCGCGGCCACGGGGCGCGGCAGGAGACGCCGGTGCTGGACGCCCTGCTGCGCGCCGCCGCCGCCGGGGCGACCGACCGCGCCGAGGCCGCCACGCGCGACCTCGTCCACCGCACCGGACTCCTGTCGGTCCGGACCCCCGACGGGGCCACGCGTTTCGACCGACGCCTGGTGGGTCTCGCCCGTGAGATGCCGGGATTCGCGGCACTCGTCGCCGCGTGGCTGACCGAGGACCCGCGGCAGTGGGCGACGGTCGTCGGGCCGAGCGCCCGCAAGTCCGTCATGTCGCTCGGTACCCCGATGCCGATGCGGGTCAAAAGCCACGGGCATGGCAGTCTTAGACCTGCGTAAGAGGCATTCACGTACACGGGTTCGGGCGAGGAGAGCGGTCACAGTGCAGCGCTGGCGCGGCTTGGAGGACATCCCCCAGGACTGGGGACGCAGCGTCGTCACCATCGGCTCCTACGACGGCGTGCACCGCGGCCACCAGCTGATCATCGGGCGCACCGTTGAGCGGGCGCGGGAGCTGGGAGTTCCCTCGGTGGTCGTGACGTTCGACCCGCACCCGAGCGAGGTCGTCAGGCCGGGCACCCATCCGCCGCTGCTCGCGCCGCACCACCGGCGGGGCGAGCTGATGGCCGGGCTGGGTGTGGACGCGGTGCTCGTCCTGCCGTTCACGGCGGAGTTCTCGAAGCTGTCGCCCGCCGAGTTCATCGTGAAGGTGCTGGTCGACAAGTTGCACGCGAGCGCCGTCATCGAGGGGCCGAACTTCCGCTTCGGCCATCGGGCGGCCGGCAACGTCGACTTCCTGGCCGAGCTGGGTGCGACGTACGACTACGAGGTCGAGGTTGTCGACCTGTATGTGACCGGTGCGGCGGGCGGCGGTGAGCCCTTCTCGTCGACCCTGACCCGGCGGCTGATCGCCGAGGGCGACGTCGCGGGCGCGGCCGAGATCCTGGGCAGGCCGCACCGGGTCGAGGGCGTGGTGGTGCGCGGCGCGCAGCGCGGACGTGAGCTCGGCTACCCGACGGCCAATGTGGAGACCCTGCCGCACACGGCGATCCCGGCGGACGGTGTGTACGCGGGCTGGCTGACCGCCGACGGCGAGCGGATGCCGGCGGCGATCTCGGTCGGTACGAACCCACAGTTCAACGGGACCGAGCAGACCGTCGAGGCGTACGCCATCGACCGTGTGGGGCTCGACCTGTACGGGCTCCACGTCGCCGTGGACTTCCTGTCCTATGTGCGGCCCCAGCGGACGTTCGACTCCATCGAGTCCCTGCTCGAAGCCATCGCCGACGATGTGAAGCGGTCGAGCGGCCTCATCGCCGCGTACGACGCACGCTGACGAGACCGGCCGAAGCCCCAACTACGGGCACCGTATGCCCGAGTTGGGGATGCGAACCGTGCGGCTTCAGAGGACTTTCTCGCCCTCCGTGCCGGCTGTGGCGGCAGCCGCGGCCCAGTGGCAGGCGACCTGGGTGGTGTCGCCGCCCGTCAGTATCGGCAGGGCCTCGGTGCGGCACCTGGTGGCGACACCGGAGCGTTCCGCCTCGCCCGAGGCGAGGATCTGGCACCGCGCGTGGAAGCGGCAGCCGCCCGGGATGCGCGACGGGTCCGGCGGTTCGCCCGCCAGGACGACCGGTTCGGCTCCCGACTCCGGCAGGACGGACAACAGCGCCTGCGTATATGGATGTTGAGGCGATGTCAGCACCTGCTCGACCGGCCCCGTCTCGACGATCCGGCCCAGATACATCACTGCCACCCGGTCGGCGATGTTCCAGGCGAGCCCGAGGTCGTGCGTCACGACCAGTGCGGACAGGCCGAGTTCGTCGCGGAGCGACAGCAGCAGCGCCAGGATCTCGCCCCGTACGGAGGCGTCCAGCGACGCCACGGGCTCGTCGGCGACGATCAGCTCGGGCTTGAGGACCAGTGCCCCCGCGATGACGACGCGCTGACGCTGGCCGCCCGACAGCTCGTGCGGATAGCGCAGGAAGAACCTCTCCGGCGGCCGGAGTCCGGCGCGGGACAGCGCCTCGGCGACGGCTTCACGTTCATTGCCCTTGTACCGGTGGATGCGCAGGCCCTCGGCCACCGCGTCGTACACCGTGTGCCGTGGGTTGAGCGAGCCGCTCGGGTCCTGGAGCACCAACTGGACGCGCCTGCGGTACGCCTTGAGGGCGGCCGACCGGTAGCCGAGAGGAACGCCGCCGAAGGTGATGCCGCCCGTCGTCGGCGGCACCAGGCCGAGCAGCGTCCGCGCGAGCGTGGTCTTGCCGCAGCCCGATTCGCCGACCAGGGCGACGATCTCGCCGCCACCGATGTCCAGGTCGACGCCGTCGACGGCCCGCGCCGCCGGGGCGCCGCGCCGCCCAGGGAACGTGACGTGCAGCCCCGTGGCCGAGAGCAGGGGCGAGGGCGTGGTGGTCATGACTGGCTCCTGAGGGGTGGCCGCCCGGCGGCCGTACGAGCGAGACGGTGCGGGCCCGGCGTCGGCCGTGCCGCCGACTGTGCCGGCCGCGGGCGCCCGGCACCAGCGCCCCGTACGGGGCGGCCGTCGGGGCGTGAGGACGTCATGGGAGCTGTTCCGCGGGTGTCGCCGACGGCTGCACCGGTACCGCCGCGCCGACGTGCACGCACGCCGCTCGTCGGCCCGGCCCCGCGTCCCGCAGCGGCTGGTCCTCCCGCGCGCACTCGTCCACCGCGACGGGGCAGCGCGGATGGAACGTACAGCCCGAGGGCAGCGCCGAGGGATCCGGCGGGTCGCCCGGCAGCCCGCGCGGGGCACGCCGCGAGGCGAGGTCCCCGACCCGGGGGAACGCCGCGGAGAGCGCGCGGCTGTACGGGTGCTCGGCGGCGTCGTACACCGACTTCGCCGGCCCCTCCTCGACGATCCGGCCCGCGTACATCACGGCGAGCCGGTCACAGGTGTCGGAGAGCACCGCCAGGTCGTGGCTGATCATCAGCAGGCTGATGTCCTGCTCGGCGACCAACTGCTCGATAAGTCGCAGGATTTGGGCCTGGATCATCACGTCGAGCGCCGTCGTCGGCTCGTCCGCGACGATGAGCCGCGGATCACAGGCCAGCGCCATCGCGATCATCACACGCTGCCGCTGCCCGCCGGACAGCTCGTGCGGATAGGCGTCGGCGCGAGAGGCGGGCAGCCCGACCTGTTCCAGCAGTTCCACGGTGCGTCTGCGCGCGGCGGCGGGCGTCGCGCCGCGGTGCAGCAGTACCGGTTCGGCGATCTGGTCGCCGATCCGGTGCACGGCGTTGAGCGAGTGCATGGCGCCTTGGAACACGATCGAGGCCCCGGCCCAGCGCACGGCGCGCAGCCTGCCCCACTTCATGGTGAGTACGTCCTCACCGTCGAGCAGCACCTGCCCCGTCAGCGTCGCGGAGGCGGGCAGCAGCCGGAGCAGGGCGAGCGCCAGGGTGGACTTGCCGCAGCCGGACTCGCCCGCGATGCCGAGCTTGCGGCCCGATTCGAGGACGAGGTCGACGCCCCGTACGGCGGGGACGGCGGAGGGCCCCGTACCGTACGTGACCCGCAGATCCTTGATCTCCAGCAGGCTCGACGCCGGCTTCGAGGGCGATGCCTCCTCGGCCTCCGCCTTCCCGATTCCTGCCTTCCCGGTTCCTGCCTTCGATGTATCGGTCAACGGGACACCCCAAGCTTCGGGTTGAGCACGGCCTCGATCGCGCGGCCGCAGAGCGTGAAGGCGAGCGCGACGAGCGCGATCGCGATACCGGGCGGCGCCAGATACCACCAGTGTCCCGACGAGACGGCGCCCGCCTCCCGGGCGTCCTGGAGCATGCCGCCCCAGGAGACGACCGACGGGTCGCCGAGCCCGAGGAACGCGAGCGTCGCCTCCGTCAGGATCGCCGTGGAGATTCCCAGCGTCGTCTGGGCGAGAACCAGCGGCATCACGTTGGGCAGTACATGGCGGGTCATGACGTGACTGTGTCCGCCGCCGAGCGCCCGGGCCCGTTCGATGTACGGCCGCGACTCGACGGCGATGGTCTGCGCGCGCACCAGGCGCGCCGTCGTCGGCCACGAGGTCACCCCGATCGCCAGGATCACCGTCCAGATACTGCGCGACATCACCGTCGCCAGCACGATCGCCAGCACGAGCGCGGGCATCACCAGGAACCAGTCGGTGATCCGCATGACCACCGTCGCGAACCAGCCGCCGAAGTGCCCGGCCACGATGCCCACGAGCGTGCCGATGGCCACCGACAGCGCGGCGGCGAGCAGCCCGACGACCAGGGAGATCCGGGCGCCCCAGATCAGCAGACCGAGCAGCGACCGGCCGAACTGGTCCGTGCCGAGCGGGAACTCACCACTCGGGCTCTCCAGCGCCGTCCCCGGTGCGTCGGTGACGCTCTGCACGTCGCCGCCGATGAACAGCGGCGACGTCAGCGCGATCAGCGCGATGACCGCGAGGCCGGCGAGACCGACGAGGCCGGCTCGATGCGTACGGTACTGGCGCCAGAAGCGGGACACGGAGCTGCGGCGGCGCGCCCACGCGAGCGACGAGGACGAGGCGGACGGCGCCGGTGCGGCGTCGGTCGTCGCCGCGCCACCCGCACCACCCGCGGTATCTGCGGCGCCCGTCGTCTCCGGCGGTCCCGTCGGCGATTTCGTCGTATCCGCCGCGGGCTCCGCGGGCTCCGACGGGTTCGGCGGCGTCTTGTCGGCAGTCATCGGCCCACCCGGGGATCGAGCAGCGGATAGAGCAGGTCGGCCAGGAGGTTCATCAGGATCATCGCTCCCGCGAAGACCACGAACAGCCCCTGCACGACCGGCAGATCAGGCACGCTCAGGGCCTGGTAGAACAGCCCGCCGAGGCCCGGCCACGAGAAGACCGTCTCGACGAGGATCGAACCGGCGGCAACGTGGCCCAAGTTGATGAAAATCATCGTGACCGTCGGCAGCATCGCGTTCGGCACGGCATGCCTGCGCCGTACGAGATCGTCCCGCAGCCCCTTCGCCCGCGCCGTCGTCAGATAGTCGCTGCCCATCTCGTCCAGCAGCGAGGACCGCATCACCAGCAGCGTCTGCGCGTAGCCGACCGCCACCAGCGTCACCACCGGCAGCACCATGTGGTGCGCCACGTCGAGCACGTGCGCGAAGCCGGTCTCGTTGCCCGACTCCATCCCGCCGCTGGGGAACATCCCCGGAATCGGACCGATGCCCACCGAGAACACGATGATCAGCAGCAGCCCCAGCCAGAACGCCGGCACGGACCAGAGCGTCAGCGCCACACCGGTGTTGATCCGGTCGCCGAGGCCACCGTGGTGCCACGCGGAGCGCGTACCCAGCCACAGCCCGAGCGTCGAGTAGATCAGCACGGCGACGCCCGTCAGCAGCAGCGTCGCGGGCAGTTTCTCGGTGATCAGCTCGCCGACCGGGGCGTGGAACTGGTACGAGGTCCCCAGGTCGCCCGTCAACGCCTTCGCGCAGTACTCGGTGAACTGCTGCCACATCGGCAGATCGAGGCCGAACTGCCTGCGCAGCGTGGCCATCTGCTCCACCGACGTCGGCTTGCCATGGGTCATGGCCTTCACCGGGTCGCCGGGAATGATCCGGAACAGGAAGAAGCTGGTGACGAGGACGGCGAACAGCGAGACGGCGGCGCCGCCCAACTTGCCCGCCACGTACAGCAGATAGTCGGTCCTGTGTCCCGTGGCGCGGGTGCGGGAGCCGCCGGACGGCCCGGTCTTCACCGGGTCGTCCGCGACGTCCCGCACCACACCGGGGGTGCTTGCGGTGCTCATACGGTGTCTTTCCGGGGAAGCCTCCCGGACCCCCTGTTCGCGGTCGTGCTCACAGACGTGCCCACGGCGCTACTCACGGTCCTCGGCGGTGGAGCGGCGCCGCATCATGAAGAAGAGCCCGAGTGCAGCCACGACCACCACGGCCGCGCCGATCCCGATCATCGTGCCGGTGGACGAGCCGCTGTCCGAACTCGCCTCGCCGGTCCCGTCGGCCGGCACGGCGGACCACCAGCTCCAGTAACCGTCCTGGCCCCAGATGTTGCCCGCGGCCTCAGGCATGGTCGTGATGGACTTGATCTGGTCCGTACGGTACGCCTCGACGGCGTTCGGGTAGGCCATGACGTTCATGTACCCGGTGTCGTACAGGCGCGACTGGATCTGCTTGACGAGATCGGTGCGCTTGGCGGTGTCGTACTCGACCGACTGCTTCGCGTACAGGTCGTCGTACTTCTTGTCGCAGATGAAGTTGTCCGTCGCGCCGGAGTCCTCGGCGGTGGCGGGGAGCGCGGCGCAGGTGTGGATCGACAGGACGAAGTCCGGGTCCGGGTTGACCGACCAGCCGTCGAAGGCGAGGTCGTAGTTGCCCGCGAGCCACGGGTCGGAGACGTTGTCCAGGCACTCGACCTTGAGACCGATGCCGAGGTCGCCCCACCACTCCTGGAGGTACTTGCCGACGGCCTTGTCGTTCGGGTCGGTGGCGTGGCAGAGGATGCGGAAGTTGAGTGGCTTGCCGTCCTCGCCGACGCGCTTGCCGCTGCCGTTCTTCTTGTAGCCCGCCTTGTCGAGGAGCGCCGCGGCCTTCGCCGGGTCGTAGCCGATTGTCTGAGTGTCCGAGGGCTGCCAGAAGTACGAGTCGAAGCGCGGCGGGATGTAGCCCTGCCCCTCCACCGCGTGGCCCTGGAAGACCTTGTCGACGATCGTCTTGCGGTCGACGGCGTGGAACAGTGCCTTGCGGACGTCCGGGTCGAGCAGCGCCTTGTGGCCGTTACCGAAGGTCTTGCCGTCCTTCGCCTTCGCGCCCGGGTTGGTGGCGAGTGCGAAGAAGCGGCGTCCGGGGGCGTCGTTGACCTTGATGTTGTCGGCGTTGCCGAGTGCGGCGGCCTGGGCCGGCGTCAGGCCGGCGACGAACGAGACCTCGCCCTTCTGGAGGGCGGCGACCGCGGCGTCCTTGTCCTTGTAGTACCTGAAGACCAGCTCGTCGAACTTCGGGGCGCCGCGCCAGAAGTCCTTGTTCGGCTTCAGCCGGATGTACTGGTCGACCTTGAAGTCCTCAATGACGTAGGGGCCGTTGCCCACGATCGGGAACTTCTTGTCGTTGTTGAACTTGGAGAAGTCGTCGACCTTCTCCCAGACGTGCTTGGGCACGATCGGCACGTCCAGCGACGTCATCGTGGCCTGCGGCTTCTTGAGCTCGATGACGAGCTTCGTGGCGTCGGGGGCGGTGACCTTCTTGAAGTTCGACGTGAAGCTGCCGTTGGCCGTGGCGGCGTTCGGGTCCGTCATCATCTTGTTGAAGGTCCAGGCCGCGTCCTCGGCGGTGGCTTGCTTGCCGTCGGACCACTTGGAGTCGCCGCGGATGGTGAAGGTCCACGTCAACTTGTCCGGCGACGAGGCCCACTTGGTGGCGAAGCCGGGGATGGTGCGGGCGTCCTTGGCGTCGTAGTTGGTCAGGTACTCGTACGTCAGCCGGTGGACGCTGGTCGCGACCAGGGTCTGCGCCAGGAACGGGCTCAGCGAGTCGATGCTCTGGTCGACGGCGACCGTGAGGACCTTCTTGCCGTCGGCCGCCGCGACCGCCGCCGGGGCCTTGGGCGCCTGGGGGGCGTTGAGGACGTTCGGGGCCGCCTGTGCCTGCGGGGCCGCGGGCAGCAGCGGACTCAGCGGGATCACGGAACCGGCCACCATCGCAGTGGCAGCGGCACCGGAGGCCAGGAAGAGACGGAATCGGGGGCGTTGCCGGGTGGGCTGCCGCGTCGTACGCGGCGGAATCCTTGTGACCATGGGTCGTGACCTCGCGTCATCACTCGCACGGAGAAACAGAAGAACAGAGAGACAGAGAGACAGAGAGACAGAGGGACAGGATCAGAAACAGAGAAGCATGGAAGCGGAGATTGAGAGCTGAGAAGAACAACAGACAAGCAGACAGGCAACCGGGTGACACGGAGAAGAGAGAGAAGCGGGGCGGAAGGGGGCGGGTGGTCGGGATTGTCGTCGGTTCGAGCGGTCACTCGAAGCGGCGGCGTGAATCGGTTGCTCGCGTCGTCCGACAGCGGCAGCTGGGTTGACTCCAGCTCACCAACTGGTGAAGCGAAGGTTTATCAGCGCTGGTCGGGCCACGTCAACGGGCGCCGAAACCCCATCTGGGCTGCGGGAATGCAATGAGGGTCCGTACCGTGAAGACGGTGCGGACCCTCATTGGTCTAAACCTCTGTCGCCTTACTGTTGAGGCGCTGACGGAGCCTGCGGGGGCTCCTGCGGCGGCCAGCCGGCCGGCGGAACCGGACCCTGCAACTCCGGCTGTCCCGCCTGGCCCGGTTGTCCCGGCTGACCGGGTTGTCCGGGCTGGCCCGGCTGGCCCGGCTGCGCAGGGAGCTGGTGCGGCGGCTGCGGTTGGTGCTGCGGCTGCGCGCCGGGGTGCCCGCCCGACTGCTGGCCGGGGTACTGACCCGGCGGCAGCCCGGCCGGGCTGCCGGACGACTGCGCCTGGGATGGCAACGACTGCTGCCAGCCCTGCTGTTGCGGATAGGGCTGCTGCGGGTAGTACGGCTGTCCCGGAGTCTGCGGCTGCCCCGGGACGCCGCCGGCCGCCTGTCCGGGGGGCTGGCCGTGCCCGTACTGCCCCGGCATCTGCGGCTGTCCGTAAGGAGGCTGGCCCGGCGTCTGCTGGCCGGGCTGCCCGTACGGCGGCTGCCCCTGAGGCTGTCCTGGCTGGTGACCCTGCTGCTGGCCCTGGTGCCCCGGCATCGGAGGCGCGAGGTGCGGCGGCGGATTGCCGTCCGCCGTCCACAGCCCCTGCTGCTGCTGGGCGCGCGAGAAGTCCTCAGCGATCAGCGCGGACAGGTTGAAGTACGCGTCCCGGGTCTTCGGCCGCATCATGTCGAGATCGACCTCGGCGCCCGCCGACAGGTGCTCGTCGAAGGGCACCACGACCACGCCGCGGCAGCGCGTCTGGAAGTGCTGCACGATGTCGTCGACCTTGATCATCTTGCCGGTCTCGCGTACGCCGGAGATGACCGTGATCGAGCGCTGCACCAGATCCGCGTACCCGTGGGCCGACAACCAGTCCAGCGTTGTCGACGCGCTGCTCGCACCGTCGACCGACGGGGTCGAGATGATGATCAACTGGTCCGCCAGGTCCAGCACTCCACGCATCGCGCTGTAAAGGAGGCCGGTGCCGGAGTCGGTGAGGATGATCGGGTACTGCTTGCCGAGTACCTCGATCGCGCGCCGGTAGTCCTCGTCGTTGAACGTCGTGGAGACCGCCGGATCGACGTCGTTGGCGATGATCTCCAGGCCGGACGGCGCCTGCGAGGTGAACCGGCGGATGTCCATGTACGAGTTGAGGTACGGGATCGCCTGCACCAGGTCCCGGATCGTCGCGCCGGTCTCACGGCGCACCCGGCGGCCGAGCGTGCCGGCGTCGGGGTTGGCGTCGATCGCGAGGATCTTGTCCTGCCGCTCCGTGGCCAGCGTGGAGCCGAGGGCGGTGGTGGTGGTCGTCTTGCCGACGCCGCCCTTGAGGCTGATGACCGCGATGCGGTAGCAGGAGAGCACCGGCGTACGGATCAGTTCGAGCTTGCGCTGCCGCTCCGCCTCCTCCTTCTTCGCCCCGATCTTGAAGCGGGAGGCGCCGGAGGGGTTGCGGCTGCTCTTGGCCTTCGGCTTGTTGTTGCGCAGAAGGCGGTCCGAGGACAGCTCGACGGCGGCGGTGTAGCCGAGCGGCGCGCCCGGTACCGAACGCTCGCGTTGGTCGTGCGCCATCGCCGTCGGCCAGCCCGCGCCGGAGCGCGGGTCCGCCGGCGGCGCACCGGGTGCACCGCCGGGCGCGGCGCCCTGAGGGTGTTGCTGCTGCTGGTACGGCTGTTGCTGCTGAGCGGGCAGATTGGGCGTCGGCGACGCCGGCGATGCCGGTGCCGGCAGGTTGGCCGGCTGGTGCTGCTGCGCCTGCGCGGGCGGTGTCTGCGGGATGTGGGGCGCCTGCGGCGACTGCTGTACGGGCGCGTACGGGGCGGGCTGGGCGGACTGCCCCGGCTGACTGGGCTGTCCTGGCTGGCCCGGCTGGGGGAACCCGTAACCCTGGTGCGGGCCCTGGTACCCCGGCTGGCCCGGTTGCCCTTGCTGGCCGGGCTGGGGGAAGCCGTAACCGCTCTGCGCGTACGGGGCGTTGGGACCGGCGTTGAGGGGCGCGGGTCCGCCCGGCTGTCCCTGGTGTCCCGGCTGGCCGGGTTGCGGGAATCCGTACCCACTCTGCTGCGCCGTCGCGGCAGGAGTCGCCGGGGTGGCGGGCGTGGCCGGTGCGGCGGGCGTCGCCCAGGGGGCCTCGGGCGGCAGGCCGGGCTGCGCCGGTGCGGCCGGGGGCAACTGGTTCTGCTGCTGCGCGGGTGCGTGGAACGGCGAGATCGCGGGCGGCTGCGACTGCTGTTGGGCCTGCGACACCGACGGCGGCTGGGGCGTCGAGGACCGCTCGGCGGGCCATTGCGGCGCGGGCGCCGGTGCGGCCGGCTGGAAGGCGGGCGGCAGCGGGGGCAGTCCGGAGTCCGGACCGGCGGGGGACGGTGCCCACGGCGGCGCGGGCGCGGGCGGGGCCGCCGGAGCGCTCAGCGAGGGAGCGGCGTCGGATGGCTCGTCCGTGGGCGGGGCGTCGGCCGGTTCTTCGACGGCGTCCGTCGGCTCGACGGGGCGGCCCCGGAAGTCGTCCGGAAGATCTGTGATGTCCGCTCCGACTACGGCGGAGTCCTCGGGCTCCCCGGGCTCCCCGGCGTCGGCCTCGCCCAGCGAGCCGGCGTTGGAATCGGGGTCGGAGCCGGAGTCGGTCGACGAGGCCAGCCCCCTCAGGGGCTCGTCGGCATCGGACTCGGCAGATCCGGGCAGGTGGCCCCCGGCCCGGTCTCCGTCCGCGTCGTCGCCACCCCGGGCCTCGCCCTTGTCGTCCGCGCCGTCTCCCTCACCGAGCCCGAGCCCGGGACTGCGGTTGGGGTCGGGGTCGGGGTCGAGGTCACGGTCGAGATCAGCACCGGCACCCGCCCCGTCCCGCTCGCCCTCCGCCGCGGACCCGGCGGAAGCGCCGTCGGCAGCCGCGCCAGCTCCGACAGCCCCGCCGGCCCCGTCAGTGGCCCCGTCGGCATCGGTATCGGTATCGGAGTTGCTCTCGGCGGCCTGCGCCGCCTGCTTGGCGGCGTCGATCTCCGCCATCTCGCGCTTCAGCGCGGCGGGAGAGAAGCGCATGGTCGCCCCGCTCTCCAGATCACCGGCACCGAAGGGCTGCGCGAACGGCTCCGACGCGGCGGCGTCGGCAGTCGGAGAGGCGGCGGGAGAGGGTGCCACGGAAGGCGCCGGAGGCAGCACCGGATCGAGGGACGGCGACAGGGGCGCACTCTGCGCGGGGATCGACGGCGGAGGCTGCCGGTGCGGCCAGTTCGGCTCGTACCCACTTCCCGCGGGCAGCCCCGGTACGGCCACCGGAGCCCCGTTCGGAGGCGGCGGCGGAGGGGTGGAACTCTGTCCCGCGCCGTCGGACGCGTCCCCGGAGGCGTTCTGCGTGTACCAGGCCGGCGGGGTGTAGTCGATGGTGAACTCACCCGTCATCTCGGCGGGCTCCGCGTCGGACTGATCATCGACGGGAGTGTTGTTCCAATCCCCACGGATCTCGTCCCGATCGCCGTTCACTTTGCCTCCTGGTGTGGTCGAGCACCCTTGTGCCTTGTTGGGTGGGGGCGACCGCTGTCAGTCGATCAGCCCGGCTCTACCCCTTGGGACGCTCCCGACATGCTTACGGGTTCTCGCGTGCCCTGACCCACCCTAATCGTCCACAAGGCCACTCCGGCAGGCCCGCCCGCCCGTCAACCGCCGCCCCGTGCGCCGCCCGTTGCCGCCGGGTGATTCGGGTACGGCACACGGCCGGGAAGAGGGTGGGATGAATCATGACAACCGCGCATGAATGCCCGTCCGTTCGCTCCGTCTCCGAGCGCGACCCAACAATCCGGTATCGGCGTCCGGAGAGTGGTCCGGAAGGTGGCACGGAAGGTGGTCCGGTCCGGGCTGCCATGTCCGGGGAACGCCCGGACCGGAAAGGTTCTGCCGCTTCCGCCGTCTCCGTACGGTCTCTTCCTAAGGAGGCGGCGTACTTCTCCGGCCCAGGCTCACGCACAGAGCCCAGGCTCACGCACAGACCTGTGGCGCGGACTTCTACCGGATGTCGAACTCCCCGTCGCGCGCGCCCAGTACGAACGCCTGCCACTCCGCCTCGGTGTACCGCAGCACGGTGTCGGGATCCACGGACGACCGCATCGCCACCGCCCCGCCGGGCAGATGCGCGATCTCGACCCGTTCCTCGTCCTCGCTCGTGCCCGGGGCGCTGAGCCACTCGACGCCAGAGATGTCGAGGGCGTACAGCTCGTCCTTCTCCTGTGCGGTCCCCATCGGTCAGGCCTTCCCTTCCACAGCGGCTGAGTTGAACGATCTCCACGCACGAGCGGACACAAACAACCCACCGGCGTGTGCTCCCACGGATCCTAGATCTGCCCGGCACGTCCGGTCCGGGGATTCCCGTCCTGTCACTCCTGCCGGGGACCCCGCCCCGTACGGGCCCGCCCCGTACGGGGCGGCTCAGTCCATCCTGCGGGCCGTGCCCAGCAGTCCCGACTCCGCGTCCGTGGGGCTCGTCATCACCCAGTGACGGTCACGCCCCGCACACCAGAGGGTGACGCCGTCAGCCAGGGTCGGCAGCGCGTCACTCTCCGCGGACGACAGCCCGAGGATCCGGCCGATCTGCTCCGCCTCGCGGGGCGACACCCGCTGAATGCCCACCAGAGTCGAGTTCCGCATCAACCGGGGCGCCACGGGGCTCAGATACGGCAGCAACGTCAGCACCGACTGCCACGGCCCCGAGACCACACGCCCACGGGGCGGCCGCATGCCCGCGTCCCGTACGACCACCACGGGGCTACCGACCGTCGCTCCCTGCGGCGGCACCCGCCCCACGTCGTGGAGGGTGATGCACTCCAGCCCCGCGCCGGCGGCCTGCGCCAGCAGCGTCCACGCCTGGGCGCGCCCCGTCTCGACCACCACACGCGCCCCGGTGCCCGCCGCGCGCAGCGCGATCACCTGCGCCGTCCAGAGGCCGCCGATCAGCAGGACGTCGTACGGCGCCGAGCGGTGGAACCCCACCATCTGGGGGTGCCCTTCCGCGTCGTCGCCGATCACCACGCCGTCGTCGCCGACCGGCAGGGAGAGGGCGCCGAGTTCGTCGGCGGGCATGGTGTGACCCGCGTGCCGCGGGCCGAGCAGCGTACGCAGCCCGCTCATCGGGCGCCTCCCAGCGGAAGTGTGGCCAGGGCTCCGGGCAGTTGCTCACGGTCGAGGCGTACGAGTCCCACCTTGGCCGACCGCGCGGCCTGCTCCAACAGCCGCCGCACACCCACCAGTTCGGTGTCGCTGCCACCGGTGATCCGTACATGGCCGTTCACCGTCATGGCGCCCAGGTGCGCGCCGCGCCGCAGGGTGAGGCTGAAGGTGGTCGCGTACGCCGGGGTGGCGGTGAGCAGCGACACCAGTTTGGGCAACGGGGCGGCCCCGCGCCCCAACTCGGGCCAGCGGCCCACCGCGTACGTCGTGTGCCACCGGTCGTCGCACCGCCAGACGCGCGGCGTCTCGGCCGTGCGCCGCGCCGGGGCGACGTCGGGGCGGCCGGCGAGGGCGGCCTGGGCGGGGCTGGCGCAGGCGGACGTCGCGATGGTGGAGTTCAGCTCCTCCTGGTCCAGCACGACGGCGCGGAAGCCCGCACCGGTGATGCGGCTCGCCACGTGGTCCGCCACCCGTACGAGGCAACGCTGGGCGCCCTCGACGCCGCCCCCGCGCGCGTCCACCGCCTCCTTGCACAGCTCGGGATCGAGCTTCACCGCCACCCACGTCAGCCGCAGCGCCGGGGCGCCGGTCTTCTCCTGAAGAGGGATGTACGAGAGCCGGGCCACCGACTGCGGCGGCAGATGCGGCGCGGGCGCCGAACGCACCTGCTGCACCAACTGGACCGATTCCAGCTTGATGTCGTCGACCTCCAGGGCGCCGCCCAGGAGCGAGAGCGGCAGTGCCCGCGCGCCGAAGGCGGGCCGCAGGGCGGACCCGCTCGCCTCGACGCGTACGACCGCGGTGAGGAAGCTTCCGTCGCCGAGCATCCCGACCGTGCGGCGGTCCCGGTCGACGTACGTGTACGGGCGCAACGCCGGGACGCTCTCCGTGACCGGGGCCAGCGAAGGATCGGTGTCCACCGGGGCGGCCTCGGCGGCCCGCTCGCGCGCACGGAGGGAGAGGACGGTCGAGAGCCAGTCCTGGACGGCGTGGCCGCGGCGGCGCAGGACGGCGAAGACGACCAGCACACAGGCGACGGCGATCGTGGGGACCAGCCACAGCCCGCCGAGCACGGCACCGACGGCGGCCAGCGCGAGCGCCAGCTCGACGAGCACCAATTGCCGCAGCTGGAAGGGGCCGACGTGGCTGGTGCGGGAGAGCGCCCGCAGGGTGGTCGTGGCGGGGACACGGGGCGCCGTGGCGGCCGGCGGGGGCACGGGGCCGGTGCCGGGGGCGTTGCGGCGTTGCCGCCGGGAAGATCGGGAAGGCCCGGGGGCCTGTCCGGAAGTCCGCCCATCGCGTGCGCGCGTCGCCGTACCCATCCCCGCGTTGCCCCCTCTGTCCGTAATGGCCGTTTCCCCGTGGGCCGTTGACCGGGCGATCACCCTACCTGAGCAGTGAGGCGTGATCGCCAGCATGCATAGTAGGGGGCCGGAACGACGGTAGCCCTCTCCGAGAGGAGAGGGAGCCGGCCGCGTAGTGGGGGAGAGGGACAGCGGACAGATGGCATCACGACGGGACGAACTCAACGCCTACACCTTCGCGAAGCGAAGGCTGATCGCGCAGTTCGTGCAGCCGAACTCGACCGGTTCCGAGGAGGGCGCGCCCCGTCCGCTGCGTGGGGTGGTGCCCGGGATGATCGTCGCCGTGGTCATCCTGGCGATCTTCGGCGCCTGGGGGATGTTCAAGCCGGTGGCTCCCAAGCAGTGGGACACGCCTGGTGAGAACGTGATCATCGCCAGCAAGTCCACCACCCGTTACGTGGTGTTGAAGACCGGCAAGAAGATCCAGCTCCACCCCGTCCTGAACATGTCGTCGGCCAAGCTCCTTCTGAACCCGGACAAGGGCAAGGTCATCAACGTCGACGAGTCCGTGCTCGACAACGGCAAGATCCCGCACGGTGCCACCCTCGGCATCCCCTACGCCCCCGACCGGCTGCCCGACGCCAAGGAGGCCGGCGCCGCCAAGCGCTGGGCGGTCTGCGAGCGCCCCGGCGAGGGCGGCCGGGCCATCGAGAAGGCGGCGTTCGTCTTCGCGGAGCGCGAGCAGAAGAAGACCGAGGGCGCGAACCAGCTGACCGGCGGTGAGCTGATGTACGTGGAGGGCCCCGACGAGACCCGCTACATCGTGGACCGGGCCGGCAAGGCGTACGAGATCGAAGATGACGAACTGCTGCTCCGTCAGGTCGTCGGAGACAACCGCGAGCCGCAGCGCGTCTCCGCGGCGTGGCTGGACACGTTGCACGTGGGCAACCCCGTCGACTTTCCGACGATCGACGAAACGGCCGGCGTCGACGCGGGCGTCGGGGGCGACTTGGATCCCGCACTCGACAAGATCGGCACCATCCTCATCGCGACGGACGGGACGAAGGAGCAGCAGTACGTCGTCCTGCAGGGCCGGGTCGCGCCCATCTCCGACTTCACCGCGAAGCTCCTGCTCAGCAGCCGCGATCTGATCAAGGTCGGCCAGGACGGCAACGCCACGTCCGTGAGCGCCGCGACCTTCCGGCCCGGCGAGCCGTTCGGGCAGGACAAGGACTGGCCGCAGGACAGCCCCGACGCCGTCAACTCCGCGAGCACGTCGGAGGGAAGCCGTAACACCGTGTGCAACGTGCTCGGCGAGGTGGACCCGGACAGCGGTGACACCACACTCACCACCTGGGCCGGCACCGGCTTCCCGGCGACGCTGGCGACGGGGGCCACGAGCGCGTACGTCACCCCCGGATCGGGCCAGCTGTTCCGTCAGTTCACGGGCGGTACGACCAAGTCCGGCTTTCTCTTCCTGGTGACGGACACCGGGTTGCGGTACGCGATGCAGTCCAACGGCGACAACGCGACGGAGGACTCGGGAATCGGCGAGTCCGGCTCGGAGAAGGACAAGCAGGACAGCCAGAACGAGGTGCGGAAGGCCCAGAACCGGCTCGGTTACCAGAACGTGGACGCGGCGCCCGTGCCCGCGGCCTGGTCCTCGTTCCTGCCGACGGGGCCGCGACTGTCGACCAGCGCCGCGGGCCAGCCGCAGGGTTCGTGAGGGGCGGGGCAGCCATGACGTACACCCATAGTCACCCGCGTACACACACGCCCAACTCCCCATCCACGTGCCATAAGTTGGCCGCCGCGACGACGGTCCTGGCCACCGCCGCGCTCTCGCTCGTGACGCTGTCGGCGCCCACCGCGACGGCGGAGACGGGACAGTGCGACTTCCCCGGGGAGAAGTACGCCGGCCGGCCGTGGTCCTTGCAGCGCGTACTGATGGACGAACTGTGGAAGCAGTCGACCGGCAGGAACGTGCGGGTCGCCGTCATCGACACCGGCGTCGACGTCAAGAACCCGCAACTGACCAAGGCGGTGGACGCCGGCAGCGGCCGCAATCTGATCCCCGCGAACGCCAAGGACGACAACGGCAACAAGCTCGACCGCGGCAAGGCGAACGGCACCACCGACGTCGTCGGCCACGGCACCAAGGTCGCCGGCATCATCGCCGCGCGCCCCGCCGACGGGACCGGCTTCGTCGGTCTCGCGCCCGACGCCATGATCGTTCCGATCCAGCAGAACGACGCGTACGGCAACGGCACCGCCGAGACCCTCGCCACCGCCATCGACCACGCGGTCCGCGAGAAGGCCGACGTCATCAACATCTCCCAGGACACGGCGAACGCCGTGGAGCCCACGCCGGTGTTGAAGCAGGCCGTGGACGCCGCCCTCGCGGCGGACGTCGTGGTCGTCGCCTCGGCGGGCAACGACGGGCTGGACGGCAAGGACAAGAAGACCTACCCCGCCTCGTACGAGGGCGTACTCGCCGTGGCGGCGTCCGACCGCAACAACGAACGGGCCCCGTTCTCCCAGCCGGGCGACTTCGTGGGCATCGCGGCGCCGGGGGTCGACATGGTCACCACCGTCCCCGGGGGCGGCCACTGCGCCGACAACGGCACCAGCTTCTCCGCCCCGTACGTCGCCGGAATCGCCGCTCTGATCAAGAGCAAGCACGAGAAGTGGACGCAGGAGCAGATTGTCGCCCAGATCCAGCAGACGGCGGAGCGCTCGATCCCGGGCCACGACCGCCTCGTCGGCTGGGGCGTGGTGGACCCCGTCCGCGCGCTGACCGAGGATGACAAGCCCGTCGAGAAGCCGGTGGCACACGAAGGAGTGACCCGAGCGGAAGCGCCGACCCCGGCCGAGGTCCACCTCGGGGAGTCGGCCGAGGAGCGGAACTCCCGCCTCGCGACGTATGTCCTTGTCGGGGGCGCCGTCCTGGTGGCGGCGATCACGGGCGGTTCGGTCGCTCTGCGCGACTCACGTCGCCGGGCGCGGCGGGTTGGGGAGAGTCGGTGAAGAACGGTGGCGGTTGAGGGAGCTGTTGCCACAGTCAAGTCACGTGACGGATAACCCACTTAGAGGTGTACGACCGAGTAGTTAGAGTGGTTGCGAGCGATCACCGATTGAACGGGGAAGACCGGTCCGCTGTGATCGTGACGCGTGATCGTGACGTAGGACAGAAGCAAACGGGGAGGAACGGGCATCGTGCCTGAGTCGGTGGGTGGCGTGAGCGGGGGCTCCGATGGCGAGTGATCTTGAGCGCGGCGTCGGTGAGTTGAAGAAGTTCCAGAAGCGGGTCACCGATCTGCTCGCGGTGTTCGAGGGTGGCGCGGGCGGCAAGGGCGAGATCTCGGCCCAGGGCGTGCCGCGTTCGTCGTTCAGCGGCCCCGGCAAGTTCGACGAGGCCGAGGGCTTCTCGAAGCAGTACGACCGGGTGCACACGTCGCTCATCTCCCTCTCCAAGTCCCTCGGGGACCAGATAGAGCTGCTGAGCATCGGAGTCCACGCCGCCGATGTCGGCTACGACAACGTCGAGGACGACCAGCGGTACCGCTTCCACACGATCCAGACGCGATTGCACGAGCAGCGCGAGGCGCAGGCGGAGCAGCAGAAGAAGGACAGGGGCGAGGCATCCGAGGCACCGCGTCAGGACGCCACCGGCGGTACGAAGGACTTGGGGTGACGAGACATGAGTGACGACAAGAAGCCGCCGCTCCCTCCCCAGGAGCAGCAGCAGAACGAAGACGCCGCCGAGATCCAGGCGGAGTTCGGCGCGACGGACGCCGCGGAACGTACCGCGGCGTACCTGGACCAGATCGGCTTCGGCAACTTCGGAGGGTTCTTCTCCCGGACGAGCTTCGAAGAGCGTGGGCTCAACGACATGCTCGACCTGCTGGACGGCGCGAACCCCTCGGACCTGGTGAAGGCCGGCGAGAACCTCGAAACTGCCAAGACGAGCCTCAACCAGGCCGCGCAGGACCTCAGCGACTTTGTCAAGAGCGTTGAGTGGCGCGGGCTCGCCGCGACCGAGTTCCAGCGCTACGGCAGCGATCTGGCGAGGTACGCCTGGGACCTGGGCTCGTTCGCGAACGTCGTCGGCACCCAGATGAAGGTGGCGGGCGGCGGCCTGGCCTCGGTCCGCAGCGCCAAACCGCCCCGCGACAACCGGGCCGACCCGAGGCGCCCCAGGGACTTCCCGGTGTCGGAACAGAAGGAAGACAACCCGGAGTACAAGCGGGCCGTGCAGGCGGAGGAGAACCGCCAGGAGGCCATCAACCAGATGAACCGGCTGGCGTCGTTCTACGCGGTGTCGGAGCAGTCGCTGGCCGAGGTGAAGGAGCCGGTGCTGCCGAAGATGCTGGGGACGGCGGTGCCGGAGCCGAGACAGGGCGAGTGGGACAACGGATTCGGTTCGAGAGACTCCGGCAGCACGGACACGCTGGGCTCGTCGCCACAGCAGTCGAGTGCTGTACGCACCGACGCCGGCGGTACGGGAGATCACCCCCGGACTGGAACCGACGGCTTGGTCACACGAACTCCGACCCCGAACACATCGATGGAGATCGACAGCGTTACGACGCTGCCGCCCACCCCGACTACTCCCGGCCCCGCGCAGCCTCCCACGGCGCCTGTCGGACCAAGCTCAGGAAATAACCATGTCCCGCCCCTTGGGCCTAACTTCAGCCCTACCGTACGCGGCGGTGGTCCCCGTTCCGGCCCCCCGCTCACGCCGAGGGGCGGAGGCCCAGGCCCGGTTTCCAACGCAAGAACAGGTACGGGGGGCGGGGGCCGTCCCGGCCCCGTAGGGCGTCCGACCCCGATGAACGGCGGTACCAGCTCGGGTTCGCAGTCCGGCAGGGGGCCGGTCGGCAGGCCGACGACACCCATGGGTCCCGGAGCTGGACGTGGCGGTGGCACAGGTGCCACTCGGAGTCCCATGGTCGGCCGACCGAGCACCGGGGGGCAGCCGATGGGCGGACGTTCCGGTTCGGGATCTTCCTCGGGGTCTCGTACTGGGCGTGCCAACGGCATCGTAGGAGGCACGCCACAGAGGACCTCTGGCGGCGGCAGCGCCACTTCTGGGGCGCGCATTCCCCGCGGGAATGTCATCGGCGGTCAGGGTGCGACGCCGGGCCGATCGTCGTCGGCCGCACGACCCAGCCAGTCCGGTGTCGTGGGAAACAAGCCCGCACAGGGCGCGGCACGGCCCACAGGCCGGGGTATGCCCAGCCCCAATGGGGTCGTAGGCACTCCCCGGAACGGCGGTACGCCGTCACGGGGTGGCGCCGGTGGTTTCACCATCGGCGGCTCAGGACTGACCGGTGGCCGACGTGGTCGGCAGTCCGATGACGAGGAGCAGGAGCGTCCCGGACAGCCACGTCCGGAAAACCGGGCGGACGAGGAAGAAACGCAGACGGTGCGGCGCCGTGGTGCCGTACCGCCAGTCATCGACTAGGCACAGCGGAAGGTTCGGAAGTCGGGATGACGGCAGGAATGAGCCAGGTCCGGAAGCGATCCGGGGCGCATGGCTTTCGGCGCGGCCGATCGCTCGCGGTGGCCGTGATCGGGGCCTCGGCGATCGCTCTGGTCGGTGCCGCTCCGGCGGCGGTCGCTGAGGACATGCAGTCGAAGCAGTGGTACCTGGATGCCATGCGTGCCGAGGAGATCTGGAAGTCCACCACGGGTGAGGGGGTCACGGTCGCCCTGATTGACACCGGCGTCAACGCATCGATCCCGTCGCTCAAGGGGCAGGTGCTGAAGGGCCTGGATGCCACCGAGACGGATGGGACGACGGACGACTACAACGGGCACGGGACCACCATGGCCGAGCTCATCGCTGGAACAGGCACGGGCGGTGGGCTCAAGGGGCTGGCGCCCGGAGCCAAGATCATCCCAATGCGGATGGCTAACAAGGAGTTCGAGGAGAAACACAAGTCGACCTCCTTCGACAACGTCAACGCTATCCGCGCGGCCGCCGATGGTGACGCCAAGATCATCAACATGTCCATCGGTAGTGAGTTCCTCAGTTACCAGGAGAAAGAAGCGGTGAAGTATGCCCATGGGAAGGGCAAGTTGCTCTTCGCCGCCGTGGGCAACACGGGCGACAAGGCGAACAAGCCTGGGTACCCCGCCAACTATCCGGAGGTAGTCGGCGTCGCAGCCTCCGACCGTGAGGGCCAGGTGGCCACGTACTCACAGCATGGCGACTTCGTCGACATCGCCGCGCCCGCAAACGACATTCCCGGCTGGTGCGACGAGACCTTCACGAAATACTGCGTCGGCGAAGGCGGAACGAGCGCCGCCACCGCCCTCGCCTCCGCCACCGCCGCCCTCATCTGGTCCGCCAATCCCGACTGGACCGCGAACCAGGTCCTGCGCGTCATGTTCGAGTCCGCAGGCCGCGGCGAGGACTGGAAGCCCGGCACCGTAAGCAACTACCTCGGCCACGGGATCGTCCGCCCCAACGCCGCCATCAACCGCGGGATCGGTAAGCCCGGCGATCCGGACGTCAGCCCTCTGACCAATGAGCGGACGACGGCCGATGGCTCCGACGCGGGGGCACCCTCGGAGGAGGGACCGGCGAAGGACGATTCCGCCCCCCCCCAGCCCAAGCCCGGCGCGGACGGCGCCAAGGACACGGCTACGGCCGCAGACACGGCCAACGCCGCGAAAGACACCGGCGACGACAGCCAGTTGGGCCTGATCCTCGGCGGAGTGGCGGTCGTCGCCGTACTCGCCGGGGGCGGGCTCGCCGTCGTACGCAAACGCCGCAACGCGTGACCGCGCGGCTCAGACCACTCATCGAAGTACCCACGCAGTAACGAGCACATACGAAAAGGAGACTGACATATGGCAGTCCAGAAGGTCGGCGATCAGAGTCTCAAGGATTTCCAGGACGAGATCACGATCAAGTTCGAGGATGTCAAGGGACAGCTGAAGAACCTCCAGGGCGTCATCGACAGCCTGGAAGGTGCCTGGAAGGGCATTGGCGCCAGCGCCTTCGACGCGAAGCAGGCCGAGATCAACTCCGGCATGGTGCGCATCGCGAAGATGCTGCTCAACTTCCAGGAAGCCATCCAGGTCACTCGTACGACCGCGGGCAACACCGAGGACGAGGTCTACGCGGCCCTCAACGGGGTCGACGTGACCGCCGGCTTCTCCGGTGACTCCGCCGCGACGGCGAAGGCCACGTCGAACATCAACGGCTACTGACAGACCGTCAGCCAACCGCCCCGCATGTAGCGCAGACAGCGCACCGCGCACACCGCGCACCGCACTGACAGAGAACAGGAAACAGGAGGACTCGTGGCTCAGCAGAACGACGGCACCATGGTCGTGACCTACGGCTCGCTGGAGCAGGCCGCCGGTGTCATCGAGAAGCAGGCCGCCCGGCTCGACGAGAGCCTTGAGGCCATTCAGACGAAGATCCGCGGCGTCTCCGCGACCTTCGAGGGTGAAGCCAAGACCGCGGCGGACGCGGCCCACAAGAAGTGGGACAACGAGACGCGCCTGATCCACAACGCGCTCAAGGACATCGCCCGCAAGGTCCGCGAGGCCGGCCCGACGTACCAGGCGGGCGACAAGAAGTCCGCCGGCTACTTCTAAGAACCTCTTAGGAGCGACCGGCAGTTACGGCCACAAGGGGGGCACGCGCGGGAGGTGCCCCCCTTTGCCATGCCCTGCCCTGCCATGACCTGCGGTTCCCTGCCGCGCCCCGCCGATCGGGTATGCCGCTCGTCGGCGACCAGCCGCAGGTCGGCACGGGTGTGAGGCCGAGACCTGCGGCTGGACTGCCGACCTACTCGGGCAGTTCGGCGGGGCTACGGGGGAACCGCAACGACGCGATCATGTCCACGGGCATTCAGAGATCGACTTCACATTCACCCGCCGCGGGAGCGGCAGTTGTGTACGCCTCGATCGCCTTCAGTACGGCCGCGCTGTCCGCCGAGTCGTCGCCGCCGACCCGTACCGTCGTGTAGAGATCCCCGTCGACGTCCTTGTCGATCGTGGACGAGTCGTCGCAGCGGATCAGCCCCGCCCCGCCCTTGCCCGAGTAGCTGTACCGCTTGTCGGTGGTGACCTTGTCGTCCGGGTCCGCGCCGATCGTCTTCTCGGCGATCTCCGCGACGGGGGTATCGGCCTCGTACCACTCTATGGACGTCGACAGGGCGACCTTCTCGTCCACCGATACGTAGCAGCGCTTGACCCCGCTGGCCGTCTTCGACCGCTCTGAGACCTTCTCTCCCGCCGGCAGCAGGGGATCCAGTACGTCCGCCGGCACTTCGACGCCGCACAGCGCCTTGGGGACCTCGTACTCCTTCTCCTGCGCCGGGTCCGAGCAACCGGCGACCAGCACGACGATCGAGAGAGCCCCGAGACTCAGGGCGAGCCGACGGCGCGTGACGTAAAGGCGGTTCTCACGGCTTTTCATACGTTCCCTTGCAAGTCCCTTGCATTCCTTGGTCGGAATGACGGTCATCCCGGCCGTGCCCATCAGGTGGGAATCTCGGTCTCGAGGTCGTCCGCCATCCTGCGTGCGGCCGTGGAAGCGTCGTCGAAGCCGTCGGTGGTTCCGATACGGGTCCACTCCTGGATCCGCGTGGCGTCCGGGGAGTTGTGGGCCTTGGCGGCCTCCTCGCCCGCGACCCTGGCCATGTCGGTCTGGGCGTCCTTGCTGGCTTCCCAGCGCAGTCCGACGTCGTGGCCGAGGCCGGCCAGGTTCTCTGGATCGGTGTCCTTGAAGAACTGTTCGAGTACGACTCCGGTCACCGTTCCCGCCGCGCCACCCACCGCCGCGCCCACGATGGGGCTGGCGATGAACGACGTACCGACACCGACGCCCAGGCCGACCAGGCCGGAGATGGTGTTCTTCTTCTGGTTCGTGGCGTGCTCGAAGTCGTCGTCCTTCGCCTTCGCCTCGCCGAGGACCGCTTCGTTACGGCCGATGGCGAGCGTTCCCTCGACCTCCCCCGACCTGCGGGCGATCTCCTTGATCGTCTCTTCCGCGGAGTGCGGATAGCGGCTGTCGGCGGGCAGGTCCGGATCGAGGTGATAGTCCATCAGACCAGCCATGTACGCCTTCTGACCGACCTCGATCGCGGCGTAGCCCTCCGGGTTCTGGCCCACCGTCGCCAGGAAGCGCGTTACGTCCGTGTGCTGCATGTCCGCCGCCGAACCGGCGATCGGGAAGAGCTTCGGCACGCTCTCGTTCTCCGCGCCACCGTCCGCGGTGGCGCGATTGATGTCCGGCAGATACTCAGAGGCGATCTGGCCGACGCTGTCCGACATGTAGGAGTGGTCCTTGAGGCGGCCCGGATCGTCCGAGATCGAGGCGACCATGCTCTCCATGAGCTTCGCCTGCTCAGGGTTGTGCGGCGGGGTGTCGATCGTGGGCAGTTCGCCCGCCGGGTGGCCGGTCGTGGCCGCTTCCAGAGCCATCGCCAGGTTGTTCCGACCCGAGATGCTGTTCTCGCCGTCCTCGTCCATCTCCGGCGGCCAGTTCCGCTCTTCGAAGAGATAGTCGAAGTTGGAGAGCGAGGCCTTGACCTCTTTGCCGTCCCCGTTCTTCTCCTTGAAGTCGTGGTCCTCGTCCGTCGACAGGAACGGGTCGTTGAAGAATTCCGTTGCCGCGTCCGGGCTGTTCGACAGCGCCTTGAGATAACCGATCATGGGGTCCGAACCGGAGTCCTCACCGGTGCGGTTGAGATTCGGGTCCATGCCCATATGGGTCCAGACCGTCGCCCCGTGGCGGCCGTTGCTGGTGGCCGCCTTCTCGGTCTCCATGAGCTCGGAGCCGTAACTCTTGAGGAACTGGTCGTCGAAGTTGCCCCAGCGCATCAGGTTGCTCATCACCTGGAAGCCTTGGGTGGTGCTGTTCTTGTGTACGGGCTGGCTGCCGAGATCCGTCATCTCGTACGTCCACCGGCGCATCTCGGGAGTGTCCGCCTGAGTCGCGGTGGCGAGCGTGAGACTGAGGTTCTTCTGCAGATCGCCGAGTTGTTCGCGCCGCTCCGAGTACACGTCCCGGTTCGTGGCGGGATCGGTGATGGCATCCCAGAACTGGAGTGTCCCCTTGGGACCCAACTGCTCCGCGAAACGCTCGCTGAAGAGTTCGTCGCCCGAGTACTTCTTGAGGCCCGCGTTGAGCGTGTCGAACTCCTTGACCGTCAGGTCCTCCGGGTTCTTCTTCGCGATACGGGCCAGATTCTCGGCTTCCTTGATCGCGTTGGCCGCCGAATCGCGGTCCGCGTACTTCTGTCCCGAGAATCCGTAGTCGGTGAGGTCGACCAGTGCCTTGAGCGATGTGGACGCGGTGTTGTCCATCTCCGTCGCGGTGTTGAGAATCCCCTGAAGCTCGTCCCGCAGCGCGTCGACGTCCTTCTGGCCGTTCGCGGGCTTCGGGTCGGGATTCGGAGTGACGGTGAAACCACTGCCGGCCGATTTCACGGACATGTGGTTGCCCCGCCCGCGCTCGATGGCTTCCTTGAGCAGCCGCTGCTGGGTCTTCAACTCACCCTGGGTGTCGCGGATGATGTTGCGGATCGACTCGGCCTGGGTGTACGCGTCGTTGAACTCCTCGGCCGTCTTGCCGATGAACTCACGCGAGACCGTGGCGTTGTAGCCGGCCCAGTTGGCCTTGCTCGCCTTGCCGTGGAGCCCGTCCTTGGCATCGGCCTTGAGATCGGTGAGTTTGGTGAGCATCTTCGTCCAGTCGCTGACCGTGGTGTCGAGCGAGGCGAAATTAGCCGAGTGAAGGGCTTCAAAATCCATGGGTTTGTTCCTCTAGCCCTTCTCAGTCCTTCTCGTCTTTCTTGGGCTCGCCGTAGACCTCGTTATTCTTGCCCGGCGGGGCCCACTGCTCGTCGAAGCCGGCATCCAGTGTGGAGATGCTGCTCACATGACGCTGAATGAAGATCTCGTCGCCTTCATGTGCCTTTTTCGTGAAGTCCATGTGGTTCGAAATGAGCGCGCATGCGTCCATCAGAGACCCGAGTTGGCGGTCCCAGCGCAACGAGACATGGCTCAACGCCCCACCGAGCGCGAAGCCTTGACCCTTCAGATCACTGCCGGCCGTGTCGGTGCTGGTGACCCGCGCCTCTTCCCATAGCCGGTTGTACAACTTGAACGCCTCGTCGCCGATCGCCGCCAGGTCCTTCTGATCGACCGAGAGATCACCCGTGGGACTGCCCGCGTTGGGCCTGTCCTCCTCCGGGATCCCGTTGAGTTGCATCTGCGTCTGCCCGTTACCGGCGGCCGACGCCTTCAGCTGGTCCCATTCGTCCCATGCCATCTGGGATTCCTTCCCCCGTGCTCGCTGCTGGATTTCACAATTCCGCATCAACCTATTGATGCGCCCCGACCGCACGCAAGTGCTGTCCGCCGGAACCGAGTTGGCTCACCGGCGCATCCCCGCCCCTCTCACTCCATTCCCGCGAGCCGGAACATTTCCACCGCCTGCCACCCCAGGAACAGCGCCAGCACGATGAGCGCGACCTTCCGTCCCCGGATCAGGCCGTCCGACGGTTCGTGCGCCGCCGGGTTGTCGAAGCGTCTTGCCTGGAAGCGCCACCACGCCTTGCGCTGGTCGATGAACGCCAGCCCCAGGAACAGCACGGCGAAGAACGCCACGAAGACCCCCGCACCCGTCACCGCCCCGTCACCATCCCCGTCACCGTCCCTGCCTCCGCATCCGTCCCGGTCCCGGTCCGCATCCCCGTCCCCACACCCGTCACCGCTCGTCCAGCGAAGGCATCAGGCCCGTCTGCACCAGCGGGTTGCCGCGCTGGCGGGAGATGAAGATGCCCCGGCCCGCCGGCATCGGGCGCGCCCGTACGCCGCCGAGGATGTCGCCCTCCTGCGGGTCGCCCGAGAGCAGCACACCCTGCGCGCCCAGCTCCATCATCCGCTGCATGAACGGCTCGTACGAGGCCCTGCTCGCGCCCGCCGCGCTCCGCGCGATGATGAAGCGGACACCCACGTCGCGCGCGAACGGCAGCTGCTCCGTGAGCTTGTTGAGCGGGTTGCCGCTGGACGTGGACACCAGGTCGTAGTCGTCGACGACCACGAACACCGTCGGGCCCCGCCACCAACTGCGTTCGCGCAACTGCTGCGCCGTGACGTCGGCGGCCGGCGTACGGCGCTGCATCAGGTCCGACAGCGCGTCCACGTGGTGGTCCATGTTGTTGGACATCGGCACGTACTCCGCCAGGTGCGTCGCCGGCGTCACGTCCAGCAGCGCGCGCCGGTTGTCGATGACGAAGAACTTGGCCGAGTTCCCGTCGTACCGCTGCGACAACTGCGTGATCAGCAGCCGCAGCAGGTTCGACTTGCCGGACTCGCTCTCGCCGAACACCAGGAAGAACGGATCGCGGTCGAAGTTGACGAAGACCGGCTCCAGCAGGTTCTCGTCGATCCCGAAGGCCACGCCGCGCTTCGGCTGCGCGGCCCCCGTCGGCAGCGTCGCCGCGTCCAGCTCGCGCGGCAGCAGCCGTACGGCCGGGGCGCTCGGCCCCGTCCAGTGGCGGCCGACCTCCTGCGTCATGGCCGCCGTCGCCTCCGACAGGTCGCTGTCGGAGTTGATGGAGTCGATCCGCGGCACCGCCGCCATGAAGTGCAGCTTCTCCGGCGTCAGACCCCGGCCGGGCACCCCCGTGGGGACGTTGACGGCCGCCTTGCGGTCCAGGTCGGAGTCCATCGTGTCGCCGAGGCGCAGCTCCAGCCGGTTCATCAGGTGGTCCTTCAGGTTGGCGCGCACCTCCATCGAGCGCGACGCCGTCAGCACCACATGGATGCCGTAACCGAGCCCGCGCGCCGCGATGTCCAGCACGGCGGGCTCCAACGCCTCATAGTCGGTGCGGAAGTTGCCCCAGCCGTCGATGATCAGGAAGACGTCGCCCCACGGCTGGTCCGACAGCGAGATCTCGCCCCGCTCCCGCATCCTGCGGAAGGTGTTGATGGAGTCGATCCCCGCCGTACGGAAGTACTCCTCGCGGCGCGCCAGGATGCCGTACACCTCGGCCGTCGTCCGTCGCACCTTCTCGGGGTCGAGCCGCGACGCCACGCCACCGACGTGCGGCAGCCCGGCGACCGACGACATGCCGCCGCCGCCGAAGTCCAGACCGTAGAACTGCACCTCCTGCGGCGTGTGCGTCAGCGCGAATCCCGCGATGAGCGTGCGCAGCAGCGTCGACTTGCCGGACTGCGGCCCGCCCACGATCTGCATGTGCCCCGCCGCACCGGAGAAGTCCCGGTACAGCGTGTCGCGACGCTGCTCGTACGGCTTGTCGACCACACCCAGCGGTACGACGAGGCGCCCCGCGCCCTCGAAGCCGGGCTGGGTCAGCCCGCGCCCCTCCACGTTCGACAGCCCCGGCAGCAGCTCGTCCAGCGACGGCGGGTTGTCCAGCGGCGGCAGCCACACCCGGTGCGCCTCGGCGCCGCGCCCTTCGAGCCGGCGCACGATCACGTCGAGCACCGTGTCGGCCAGCGCGTCGTCCTCGGACGTGGTGCGCGCGTCCGGTACCGCGGGCCGGGTGGCCGGCTGGACGTAGTGCACCGGCACCGGCGCCGCGGTGAACGGCACGGGCCTGCGGTCGACCGGCAACGGCCCCCCTGTCCCCGCGACGGCCTGCGCGTTCGTGCGGTACACCCCGGAGACGTACGCGGCCTTGAACCGCACCATCTCGTCGGTGCCGTACTTCAGATACCCGGAACCGGGCACGTTCGGCAGCTGGTACGCGTCCGGCACGCCCAGCGCGGCGCGCGACTCCGCGGCCGAGAAGGTACGCAGACCCACGCGGTACGAGAGGTACGTCTCCAGCCCGCGCAGCCGGCCCTCCTCCAACCGCTGCGACGCCAGCAGGAGATGGACACCCAGCGACCGCCCGATGCGCCCGATCTGGACGAACATCTCGATGAAGTCCGGCATCGCTGTCAGGAGTTCACTGAACTCGTCGATGACCAGGACGAGCGACGGGATGGGCTGCAGCGGCGATCCCGCCGCGCGCGCCTTCTCGTAGTCGTGGATGTTCGCGTAGTTGCCCGCGTCGCGCAGCATCTCCTGACGGCGGTTCAGCTCACCGCGGATCGAGTCCCCCATGCGGTCGACCAGCGTCAGGTCGTCCGCGAGGTTGGTGATCACCGCCGCGACGTGCGGCATCTGCGACATGCCCGCGAAGGTGGCGCCGCCCTTGAAGTCCGCGAGGACGAAGTTCAGCGTCTCCGAGGAGTGCGTGACGGCGAGCCCCAGCACCAGCGTGCGCAGCAGTTCGGACTTGCCGGAGCCGGTGGCGCCGACGCACAGGCCGTGCGGCCCCATGCCCTCCTGCGCCGCCTCCTTGAGGTCCAGCATGACGGGCGCGCCGTCCTCACCGACACCGATGGGCACCCGCAGCCGCTCCGCCTGTGAACGGGGCCGCCAGGTACGGGTGACGTCGACGGACGCCGCGTCCCCGAGGTTCAGCAGATCGGTGAAGTCGAGGTTCGCGAGCAGCGGTTCGTCGTCGTCGTCCCCGCCCGTCGCGGCCCGCAGCGGTGCGAGCTGGCGGGCCAGCGCCTCGGCGGCCTCCAGGCTCAGCCGGTCGGGCTCCCCGTCGTACACCATGCCGTGCCCCGACTCCAGCCGCAGCGAGTCGGGGTGCACCACCACGGAGAGGCCGCCGCGCGCGCCGGTGACCTCGCCCGGTACGACCTCGATGACCGTCACGCCCTGCAGCCCCTCGGCCGACGCCAGCGTCGACACGGGGGGCAGCGACATACCGTCCAGGACGACGACGATGTGCGGCTGGTCCAGCAGCGGATGGCCGCCGGGCTGGAAGCGGGGGCGGCCCTCCAGCCGCGCCGCCAGCATCTCCTCCAACTCCCGTACGTCGGAGGTGATGAGCCGGCGGCTGCCCGCCCCGTCCCCGGGGCCCTGCGCCTGGACGTGCGGCAGCCACTTCGCCCACTCCCACCGCGACGTCGCGCCCCGTCCCGCGACGACGGCGATGACCAGGTCCTCGGGGGAGTGCAGCGAGGCGAGCGAACCGACCATCGCGCGCGCCGTGGAGCGCACCGACTCCGCCTCGCCGGTGACCGTCAGGTGGTAGAAGGCGCGCAGCGAGACGGCCATCGGCAGACCGTCCACCACGCTGTGCGCGTTGAGGAACTGCCGCATCGCCCCGGCGGTGAGCGGCTCCAGCTCGTCCACCGGCGCGGTCTCGGGCTCGACGAGCACGGTGGCGAGCTGCTGACTGCCCAGGCCGATACGTACCTGCCCGAAGTCGTCGTCGGCGACGCGGCGTTCCCACACCCGGCTGCCCTCGGCGACCAGCGCCCACAACTGCTCGGGGGACGGGTGCAGGTAGTACTGCGCGTCCCGTTGCAGATGCGCGGTCCGCAGCACCGTACGCCGCGTCTGCGTCAGGTACTTGAGGTAGTCACGCCTCATGTCGGCGAGTTCGCCCTGAGTACCGCGACGGTGCCGCACCAGCATCGCGATGGCCATGGCGATCGTCGAGGCGATCATCACCATGCCCATGATCCGCATGATCGGATTCGGCGTCATGAAGAAGAAGACGACCGAACCACCCATGCCCAGCATCGGCAGCAGCTGCATGAGCGCACCCTCCTGCTGCCCTCTGGGCAACGGTGGAGGGGGTTGTACCTGCACCTGCTCGCCGGGTACGTCGGCGGGCAGGGCCCGCGGTGGGCGCTTGACGACGATCTGACTCACTGCTCACCAATTCCCTTGCCGGACGAAAGAGTTCCCACCGGCGCCCCCGTGGCGACGGGCCTCCATCCGCGGGCAAGGATCCTACTTGCGTGGGTGCCCACCACCCGGCGGTAGGGTGACCGGACGCGATCGAGCGCACGTGAACTTCCGCGAAAAAGCGGTCATTCGGAGCGCGGACGCAGGCATCGGGCGCATGGGATCCACGAGGGGGATGCAGCACGTGAGTATGACGGCCCAAGCGGCGGCCACCGGCACCGGTCAGCCCGGTGCGCCGGCCCCGTCCAGCGGCGGAACCGGCTTCTGCCGGATCACCGTCGTCGCACCGGACGGCCGGATCGACGTGGCGCTGCCCGAGGACATTCCCGTGGCCGACCTCCATTCGGAGATCCTGCGGCTGTCCGGCCAGAGCCCCGCGGCCGGCGCGCCCGTCGGATATCACCTGGTACGCCGCGACGGCACCGTCCTCGACAGCGCCCGCTCCCTGGCCTCCCAGCGCATCCTCGACGGCGAGCTGCTGTCGCTGCGCCCCTTCGCCGAATCCCTGCCCCCGGCGGTCTTCGACGACGTCTCCGACGCCGTCGCGTCCGCGGTCGCCCGCGACCGCACCCTGTGGACCGACAGCGCCATGCGCGGCGCCGGGCTCTTCGGCGGCTCCGTCCTGCTGGTGCTGCTCGCCTTCGTGCTGTGGACCGCCGACCCCCGGCACGACACACACGGCCTGCCGGGCATCCTGGCCGGCGTCACCGCCGTCATGCTGCTCGCCCTCGCCGGTGTACGGGCCCGGGTGTACGACGACCGCGGCTCGTCCGTCGCGCTCGGTATCGGCTCGATGGCCAACGCCGCCGTCGCCGGCTCCGGACTGCTGCCCTTCGCGGACGGACAGGGCATCGGCAGGCTCCAGTTCCTGCTCGGCTGCGCCGCCGTACTGGTCGCCTCGGTGATCCTGGTGATCGTCACCCCCGCGGGCGACAGCCCCTTCGTCGCGTTCGTCTTCGCCTCCACCGTCGGCCTCCTGGTGACGTTCATCGCCATCACCACCGACATGAAGCCCGCCGAGACCGCCGCCGTCTGCGCCGCGCTCTCCGTAGGAACACTGGCCTTCCTGCCCGGCCTCTCCACCCGCTTCGCCCGCCTCCCCATCGGCTTCGAGCCGCCCCGTACGGCCGCCGGGGACTACGGGACCGACCCCGCGCCGCCCGCCCCCGTCGACCCCGAGCGCATCGCCGCCCAGGCCCGGCGCGGCCACGAGCTGCTGGTCGGCCTGGTCGGCGGCTGCGCGCTGGTGGCCGTCGGCGCCGCCGGCGTACTCGGCTTCTCCGACGGCGTATGGGGCCAGCTGCTCGCCCTCGCCACCGGCGTCGCGATGCTGATGCGCGCCCACCTCTTCAGTTACACGGCGCAGGTCGGCTGCGCCCTCGCCGCCGGCCTCGGCGCCCTCGTCCTGCTGGGACTCGGGCTCAGCCTCAACCCCCCGGAGGGGCTGATCCGCGAGGCCCTGCGCGGCGACGGGGCGGGCCTCGACATCCGTACGGTGTGGCTGACCGCCGCCATCGCGGGGATCGCCACACTCATCATCGCCATAGGGCTGATCGTGCCGCGCAAGGGCGTCACGCCCTTCTGGGGCCGCTTCCTGGAGATCGCCGAATCCTTCGTACTACTGACGGTCGTCCCGCTGTGCCTGGCGGTGTTCGACGTCTACCACTCCATCCGTGCGTTGACGTCTTGACTGGCTGGTACGCTGTGTGACGGCCGTTTGTGTACGCGTTCCGGTCTGTCCGGAACCAGCGACCGAACATCATCGGCCGATCACCCCGCCACTCGAGTAACCGAAGATCCCCAGCGAATTCGACCTGGGGCACTCGATGGCCACGAAGACCTACGAGGAGTACGCGTGCCGCTTGCCGCCGCTACGAAGAAGCAGATCATGTCGGAGTTCGCCACCAAGGAAGGCGACACCGGCTCCCCCGAGGTCCAGGTCGCGATGCTGTCGCGCCGTATCTCGGACCTGACCGAGCACCTGAAGACGCACAAGCACGACCACCACTCGCGTCGCGGTCTGCTCATCCTGGTCGGCCAGCGCCGTCGCCTGCTGCAGTACCTGGCGAAGAAGGACATCCAGCGCTTCCGTGCGCTGGTCGACCGCCTGGGCATCCGCCGCGGTGCGGCCGGCGGCGCCAAGTAGTACGCCGTGAAGGGAGCGGTTCCCACACACCGGGAACCGCTCCCTTCGCCGTATGCGCACGAAGCTCAGTAACCTGTTCGCAGGAGCACAGCTCCCGGGCACCACTGAGAAGCACCACGCGACACCTGCACGAACGAGCGACAACAGCATGATCAGCACTACGAGCACGACCAGCACCACCCCGTACGGAACAGCACCACCCCGTACGACGGAAGGCACCACCCACTGACGAGGGGAAGCGCCCCTCCGCCGCCGCCGGTCCTCGGTAGTGGCCCCCGGAACGGCGCGGCGAACGCCGCCCGCGGCCCACGCCGCCGCCCCGGGAGCTTCGATCGAAGACCGGCCCGCAGGAGCGCTTCTCCGCCTGTCCCCCGCCACACGGGCGCGGGACGAAAGACGACAAACGACGAGTATGGAGAACCACTGGTGGAGAACGAGACCCACTACGCCGAGGCCGTTATCGACAACGGCACGTTCGGCACCCGCACCATCCGCTTCGAGACGGGCCGCCTGGCCAAGCAGGCCGCCGGCTCCGCCGTCGCGTATCTGGACGACGACACCATGGTGCTGTCGGCCACCACCGCTTCCAAGAAGCCCAAGGACAACCTCGACTTCTTCCCCCTCACGGTGGACGTCGAGGAGCGGCAGTACGCGGCCGGCAAGATCCCCGGCTCCTTCTTCCGCCGCGAGGGCCGGCCCTCCGAGGACGCGATCCTCACCTGCCGCCTCATCGACCGCCCGCTGCGCCCCTCTTTCAAGAAGGGCCTGCGCAACGAGATCCAGATCGTCGAGACGATCATGGCGCTCAACCCCGACCACCTGTACGACGTGGTCGCGATCAACGCCGCCTCCTGCTCCACGCAGCTGGCCGGCCTGCCCTTCTCCGGCCCGATCGGCGGCACCCGTGTCGCCCTGATCAAGGGCCAGTGGGTCGCGTTCCCGACGCACACCGAGCTCGAGGACGCCGTCTTCGACATGGTGGTCGCCGGCCGCGTCCTGGAGGACGGCGACGTCGCGATCATGATGGTCGAGGCCGAGGCCACCCCGAAGACGATCCAGCTCGTCGCCGACGGCGCCGAGGCTCCCACCGAGGAGATCGTCGCCGCCGGACTGGAAGCCGCGAAGCCCTTCATCAAGGCGCTCTGCAAGGCCCAGGCCGACCTCGCCGCCAAGGCCGCCAAGCCCACCGGCGAGTTCCCGGTCTTCCTCGACTACCAGGACGACGTCCTGGAGGCCCTCACCGCCGCCGTGAAGAGCGAGCTGTCGCAGGCGCTCACCATCGCCGGCAAGCAGGACCGCGAGGCCGAGCTGGACCGCGTCAAGGAGCTCGCCGCCGAGAAGCTGCTCCCGCAGTTCGAAGGCCGCGAGAAGGAGATCTCCGGCGCGTACCGCGCGCTGACGAAGTCCCTGGTCCGCGAGCGCGTCATCAAGGACAAGGTCCGCATCGACGGCCGCGGCGTCACGGACATCCGTACGCTCGCCGCCGAGGTCGAGGCCATCCCGCGCGTGCACGGTTCCGCGCTGTTCGAGCGTGGCGAGACCCAGATCCTGGGCGTCACCACCCTCAACATGCTCCGCATGGAGCAGCAGCTGGACACCCTCTCGCCGGTGACCCGCAAGCGCTACATGCACAACTACAACTTCCCGCCGTACTCCGTCGGTGAGACCGGCCGCGTCGGTTCGCCGAAGCGCCGCGAGATCGGCCACGGAGCGCTCGCCGAGCGCGCCATCGTGCCGGTGCTGCCGACGCGCGAGGAGTTCCCGTACGCGATCCGCCAGGTCTCCGAGGCGCTGGGCTCCAACGGCTCGACGTCCATGGGCTCGGTCTGCGCCTCCACCATGTCGCTGCTGAACGCCGGTGTGCCCCTCAAGGCCCCCGTCGCCGGTATCGCCATGGGCCTGATCTCGCAGGAGATCGACGGCAAGACGCACTACGTCGCCCTCACCGACATCCTCGGTGCGGAGGACGCATTCGGCGACATGGACTTCAAGGTCGCCGGTACGAAGACGTTCGTCACCGCGCTCCAGCTCGACACCAAGCTCGACGGCATCCCCGCCTCGGTCCTGGCCGCCGCGCTGAAGCAGGCCCGCGACGCCCGCCTCCACATCCTCGATGTGATGAACGAGGCCATCGACGTCCCGGACGAGATGTCCCCGAACGCCCCGCGGATCATCACCGTCAAGATCCCGGTGGACAAGATCGGTGAGGTCATCGGCCCCAAGGGCAAGATGATCAACCAGATCCAGGAGGACACCGGCGCCGACATCACGATCGAGGACGACGGCACCATCTACATCGGTGCCGCCGACGGACCGGCCGCCGAGGCCGCCCGCGCCACGATCAACGGCATCGCCAACCCGACCATGCCGGAGGTCGGCGAGCGCTACCTGGGTACGGTCGTCAAGACCACCACCTTCGGAGCGTTCGTCTCGCTGCTCCCCGGCAAGGACGGTCTGCTGCACATCTCGCAGATCCGCAAGCTCGCCGGCGGCAAGCGCGTGGAGAACGTCGAGGACGTCCTCGGTGTCGGCCAGAAGGTCCAGGTCGAGATCGCCGAGATCGACCAGCGCGGCAAGCTCTCGCTGATCCCCGTGATCGAGGGCGAGGACGAAGAGAAGAACGACAAGCAGGACGACCAGAAGGACGAAGCCTCCCAGTGACGTTTCGTAGTTCGACGACGACGGCCCGCACCTCCTCGGAGGTACGGGCCGTCGCCCGTACCCAAACCCTCCTGGAGGGCCAGAACGGCATCGGCACCGTCCGCCGCACGACCCTCCCCGGCGGCCTGCGCGTCGTCACCGAGAGCCTGCCGTCCGTACGGTCGGCGACCTTCGGCATCTGGGTGCAGGTCGGCTCGCGCGACGAGACGCCCACGCTCAACGGCGCCACGCACTACCTGGAACACCTCCTCTTCAAGGGCACCAAGAAGCGCAGTGCCCTCGACATCTCCTCCGCCATAGACGCGGTCGGCGGCGAGATGAACGCCTTCACGGCGAAGGAGTACACCTGCTACTACGCGCGCGTGCTCGACACCGACCTCCCCCTCGCCATCGACATCGTGTGCGACATGCTCACGGGCTCGCTGATCGAGGCCGAGGACGTCGACGCGGAGCGGGGCGTCATCCTCGAAGAGATCGCCATGACCGAGGACGACCCGGGCGACTGCGTGCACGATCTCTTCGCGCGGACGATGTTCGGGGACACCCCCCTCGGCCGCCCCGTCCTGGGCACCGTCGACACCGTCAACGCCCTCGACCGCGGCCGGATCGCCCGCTTCTACAAGAAGCACTACGACCCGACGCACCTGGTCGTCGCCGCCGCGGGCAACGTCGACCACGACACCGTCGTACGGCAGGTGAGCCGCGCCTTCGAGAAGGCGGGCGCCCTCTCCCGTACGGACGCCGTCCCCGTCGCCCCGCGCGAGGGCCGCCGCGACCTGCGCACCGCCGGCCGCGTCGACCTGCTGAACCGCAAGACGGAGCAGGCCCACATCGTCCTCGGCATGCCGGGCCTCTCCCGCACCGACGAGCGCCGCTGGGCCCTGGGGGTCCTCAGCACGGCCCTCGGCGGCGGTATGAGCTCCCGGCTCTTCCAGGAGGTACGGGAGAAGCGCGGCCTCGCCTACAGCGTGTACTCGTACACCTCCGGCTTCGCCGACTGCGGACTCTTCGGCATCTACGCGGGCTGCCGCCCCAGCCAGGTCCACGACGTGCTGAAGATCTGCCGCGACGGGCTCGACCAGGTCGCGGCCGAAGGGCTGAGCGACGAGGAGATCGGCCGCGCCGTCGGCCAGCTCTCCGGCTCCACCGTCCTCGGCCTGGAGGACACCGGCGCGCTGATGAACCGCATCGGCAAGAGCGAGCTGTGCTGGGGCACCCAGATGTCCGTGGACGACATGCTGGCGCGGATAGCGGCCGTCACTCCCGACGACGTGCGCGCGGTGGCGCGCGACGTACTGGGGCAGCGCCCCTCGCTGTCCGTCATCGGACCCCTGAAGGACAAGCAGGCCGACCGTCTCGACGAAGCGGTCGCCTGACCACCGCCCTCCCCGGCCTCCTAAAGAAGCAGAAGGAAGCAGAGCGATGAGCACCAAACTGCGGGTGGCCGTGATCGGCGCCAAGGGCCGGATCGGCTCCGAGGCCGTACGGGCCGTCGAGGCCGCCGACGACATGGAACTGGTCGCGGCCCTCGGCCGGGGCGACAAACTGGAGACCCTCGCCGACACGGGGGCCCAGGTCGCCGTCGAACTGACCACCCCCACCGCGGTGATGGGCAACCTGGACTTCCTCGTACGCCACGGCATCCACGCCGTCGTCGGCACCACCGGCTGGACCGACGACCGCCTGGCGCAGCTGGAGACGGTGCTCGCGGGCTCCCCGGAGACGGGCGTACTCATCGCGCCCAACTTCTCCATCGGGGCCGTCCTCACCATGCGGTTCTCCCAGGCGGCCGCCCGCTACTTCGAGTCCGCCGAGGTTGTCGAGCTGCACCACCCGAACAAGGTCGACGCCCCGTCGGGCACCGCCACCCGCACCGCCCAGCTGATCGCCGCCGCCCGTGCGGAGGCCGGCTCCCCGCCGCAGCCCGACGCGACGGTCACGGCGCTGGACGGGGCGCGCGGCGCCGACGTCGACGGTGTCCGGGTGCACTCCGTACGGCTCCGAGGACTGCTGGCACACCAGGAGGTCCTGCTCGGTGCCGAGGGGGAGACGCTCACCATCCGCCACGACTCCCTGCACCACAGCAGCTTCATGCCGGGGATCCTCCTCGGCGTCCGCCAGGTCGTGACCACGCCGGGCCTCACCTTCGGCCTGGAGCACTTCCTCGACCTGAACCTGCCGGACTGACCGCCGTGCGCGCCAAGATCATGTACTTCGTCATGGCCGCCCTCCTCGTCGCCTATTTCGTCCTGGCCGGCGGCCGCGGCGTCGCGCTCATCGGGATCGGTACGCCGCTGACCGTCACGTTCGGGATCGCCGTGCTGGTGATGCCGGTCATCGGCGCCTGGTTCCTCTGGAAGAACACCCAGTTCGTCCGGCGGGCCAACCGGCTCGCCGCCGAGCTGGACGCCGAGGGCGGCCTGCCGGTGGACGAACTGGTGCGTACGCCGGGCGGCCGCGTGGACCGCGCGTCGGCGGACGCCGTCTTCGCCGCCCGCCGCGCCGAGACCGAGGACACCCCGGGGGACTGGCGCTGCTGGTTCCGTCTCGCGGTCGCCTACCGCGACGCCGGCGACACCCCGCGGGCCCGCGAGGCGATGCGGCGCGCGATCACGCTCCACGGGGCGCATCCGGTGACAGCGGCGCGATGACGCCCCGCTGAACCACCGCCTCGACAGGAACGCGACCGAGAAGGCGACCTACAAAGCGACCAGGGCGAGCAGTTCGAGAA
>NZ_JBHUZM010000060.1:0-43236 GCF_042667665.1 Streptomyces sp. NPDC057307
GGCGGAAGCGGCTCGTCGGGGGTGGCTGTGACTGCGAAAGCGACGGCGACGGCGACGGCGACCACCGTCAGGGGCTCAACTCACAATGTCCTTGCGGGAGAAGTGCCTGAACGCGAGCGCGAAGAGCACCAGGGCGTACGTCACCGAGATCGCCGAGCCCTTCAGCATGCCGCTCCACTCCAACTGGGGCTGGAGCGCGTCCGCCCAGGCGAACTGCCAGTGCGCGGGCAGGAAGTCCCGCCAGCTCCCCAGCGCCGTGACCTGGTCCAGCACATTGCCGATGATCGTCAGCCCGACCGCGCCGCCGACCGCGCCGAGCGGGGCGTCCGTCTTCGTGGAGAGCCAGAAGGCGAGCCCCGCCGTGACCAGTTGGGAGACGAAGATGAAGCCGACCACGACCGCCAGCCGCGGCACGGTCTCGGCCGTCGCGAGGGACCCTCCGGTGGGCAGCTCCAGCGGCCCCCAACCGTAGGCGGCCGTGCCCGCCACCAGTCCGACGACCGGCAGCAGCACCATCGCCCCGAGGCTCATGGAGAGCGCCACCGCCAGCTTGCTCCACAGCAGCCGGGCACGCGGCACCGGCGCGGCGAGCAGATAGCGCAGGGAGGACCAACTCGCCTCGGAGGCCACGGTGTCCCCGCAGAACAGGGCGACGGGCACGACCAGCAGGAAGCCCGACGAGACGAAGAGGCAGGTGGCGGCGAAGTTGGCGCCGGAGGAGGTCGCGGTGTCCATCAGGTTCAGCCGGCTGCCGCCCCCGCCGCCGTCCTCGTCGGCGCCCGGTGTCCCACCGATGGCGAAGGCCACGATCAGTACGAAGGGCAGGACCGCGAGCACCCCGCCCATCGCCATCGTCCGCCTGCGCTTGAGCTGGCGTACGAGTTCGACACGGAGCGGGAGGGTGCGGCCCGCCCGGTAGCCCGGAGCCGATTCGGTCAGCGCGCTCATGCGGAGGCTCCTGAGATGAGAGTGAGGAAGGCGTCCTCCAGGCGGCGGTGCGGTCCGACGCCGGTCAGCGCGACGTCCATCCGGATGAGTTCGGTGACCAGGGTGTTGGTGCTGGCCCCGTCGAGCCGTACGAGCAGCCCCTCGTCGGTGCGGATCGCGGATCCGATCCCGGCCAGCGCGGCGATCTTGTCGACAACCGGCTCGGGCACCTGTCCGGCCGTGGTGACGAGCACGGTGTCGCCGGAGCCGGTGATCTCGGCGACGGGACCGGCCTGGACGAGCCGGCCCCGGTCCATGACCACCAGGTGGGTACAGGTCTGTTCGACCTCGGAGAGGAGATGGCTGGAGACGATGACGGTCCGGCCGTTGGCCGCGTAGCGGATCATCACGTCGCGCATCTCACGGATCTGCGGCGGGTCGAGGCCGTTGGTCGGCTCGTCCAGGATGAGGAGGTCCGGCAGACCGAGCATGGCCTGCGCGATCGCGAGCCGCTGCCGCATGCCCTGCGAGTAGGTGCGCACCGCGCGGGCGAGGGCGTCACCGAGTCCGGCGATCTGAAGGGCCTCTTCGATGTGCGAGTCCTCGACGGGGCGGCCGGTGGCCCGCCAGTACAGCTCCAGGTTGTCCCGCCCGGACAGGTGCGGCAGGAAGCCCGCGCCCTCGACGAAGGACCCGACGTGGGACAGGACCGGCGCGCCGGGCCTGATGGAGTGCCCGAAGACCCGGATGTCTCCGGCGTCGGGAGTGATGAGTCCCATCAGCATGCGCAGAGTCGTGGTCTTGCCCGCGCCGTTCGGTCCGAGGAGCCCGAGCACCTGGCCCTTCTCGACTCGGAAGGAGAGATCCCGTACGGCGTAGCGGTCGGCGGACCTGGCGTAGCGCTTCGACAGGTCGGTGATCTGGAGGGGTACGTCGGCCAGTTCCGGATCGGGCGCCGGTGCGCTGACGCGACGGCGCGCCGTGAGCAGCAGCGCGGCGGCGATGAGCACGCCCGCCAGCGGCAGGCCCCAGACCCACCAGGCGAGGGTCGCCGCGGCGGTGGTGAGGGCGGGCGCCGTCGGTACGGACAGATCGCCGTCCAGTGTGACGGTGTACGTGGCGGGGGCGGCCGGTGAGGCGTAGGCGAGGTCGGTCGCGGCGAGGACGACGCGCAGCCGGTGCCCGGCCTCCACCTTGTGGTCGATGGCCGGCAGTGTCAGTTCGACGGTCTTGCCGTTGCCGGCCTTGACGCCTTCGACACGGATCGGGGAGACGAGTTGTGAGGGCAGTACTTGCCGGCCGCCGTCGGGCCCGACGTCGTAGACCTTGCCGAAGAGCACGGCGTCGTCGGTGTCGGCCTTCACGGTGACCCGGACGGTCGGTGAGCCGGTCACCTGGAGCGACTTGTCGAACGGCCGGGAGTCGAAGCGGGCGAACTGTCCGGGGAAGTCGAGGGCGAGCCCCATGCCGAACGAGGACAGCTGGGACAGTCCGCTGCCCAGACCTGGCACCGTGGAGATGGCGGGCGGGCTCGCACCGGCGGGGTTGTCGAACGACTGCGCGCGGCCGGAGAGCGGCACGTTCGTTATGCCGCTCCGCAGACCGGGATAGGTGTCGCTGCTCGCGCCCCTCAACACCGCCTGACCGTCGGAGGAGTCCACGCCACCGGTGCGGCTGACGCGGAACGCGGGCCCGGTGTCGGCGCCGTTGTCCTTCTTGAGGTAGCGGTCGAACCAGGAGGAGATACGGCTCTCGATACGACCGGTCTCGGCGTTTCCGCCGTCGTGGCCGCCGGCCATCCAGTCGACGGAGACGGGCGCGCCGTTGGCCTTGATCGTCTTCGCCATGACGTCCGACTGGCTGAGCGGGAAGAGGGAGTCGGTCTGGCCCTGGATGATCAGCGAGGGCACCTTGATGCGGTCGCCGATCGCGGACGGGCTGCGCTCCGTGAGGAGTTCACCCGCCGCCGCGTCGGGCTTCCCGGCGACCGCGACGCGGTCGTACATCTCGCAGAGCTGCTTCTCGAAGGTGTCGCAGCCGCCGCCGGTGGAGAAGAAGATCCCGGCCCAGAGCTTCTTGAAGACGCCGTCGGGGAAGAGCGAGTCGGCGAGATTCCAGTAGGTGATCACGGGCGCGATCGCGTCGACGCGCGGGTCGTAGCCCGCGCCGAGCAACGAGATGGCTCCTCCGTAGGAGGCTCCGCTCATGCCGACGCGTGGGTCGCCGTCGGCGTCGAGCAGGACCTCGGGGCGTCCGGCGAGCCAGTCGATCATCCGGGAGACGTCTTTGACCTCGTAGGCGGGGTCGTTGAGTCCGATCTTGCCGGTGGACTCGCCGAACCCCCGTGCCGACCAGGTCAGCACGGCGTATCCGTCGCGCGCGAGCTTCTCGGCCTGGGCCCGTACGTCGTTCTTGCTGCCGCCGAAGCCGTGGCCGAGCAGGACGGCGGGCCTGCGCTTGTCGCCGTCGTCACCGGCGGTGAAGTACGAGGTGTCGATCCGGGCGCCGGGCATCTCCATCGTCTGGTCGGCTCGGTGCACGGTAGGGGTGCTGTCCGAGGCGACGGCGGTCCAGGTGCCGGCGCCGACGAGCACGGCGGCCGCGGCGACGCCCGCGAGCCATCGTTTGCGCAGCCGTGGCCGTCGGGGGATTGGGATCTCCATCCTTGAACCCTAAACGGCCCCGCGAGCGGCCCTCGCTGACACCGGTCGGAACTCAGGGGCCTCCTTGAGGAGTACGGGATAGCGTCGCCGTACACCAGCCGTGGTACGGCGAGGGGCCCCCGACAAGGCGCGCGAGGAGAGACGGGCGACATGACCGACATGGAGATCCGCCGAGCGACGACGGTCGGCGAACTCGTCGCAGCCCAGCATCTGTACGACAAACCGGCCCGGCCGGAGTGGGCGGAGCGCTTTCTCGCCGCGCCGGGTCATCTGCTGCTGATCGCCTATGCAGGAGGCGTCCCGGCCGGTTTTGTCTCCGGCATCGAGATGCTGCATCCGGACAAAGGCGTCGAGATGTGTCTGTACGAGCTGTCCGTGGACGAGCCGTACCGTCGACGGGGCATCGGGCGGGCGCTGACCGAGGCCCTCGCGGGGATCGCGCGTGAGCGCGGCTGCTACGACATGTGGGTGGGAGTGGACACCGACAACGAACCGGCGCTGGCGACCTACCGTGCGGCCGGGGCGCGTGACGAGGGGCGCTTCGCCATGCGGACCTGGGAGTTCCCGGACTCCTAGACGGGACGCCTGGGCCGGACGCCTGGGCCGGACGCCTGCACCAGGCGCCTGGATCGGACTCCCGCATCGGGCTCCTGGACCGTACGGAATACCCCTGCTCAGGGGTTCAGGGGCGTTCGGCGGTGACGAGCCACAGGCGGCTGGTCAGCCGTACGCCCTGCCTGGTCTCGAAGGCGTGGAAGGCTTCGGTGGCCGCGTCGTGCGCGCGTGTACGGGTCCGCTCGTCGGCGTCGGCCAGGGCCAGCCAGTGTTGGAGGGGACCCCATCCCATCAGGAAGGCGGAGGCGTCGGAGGCGTCCTTGCCCCAGTGCTGGGGCAGCGCCAGGGCGCGCAGACCGATTCCTTTGAAACCGGCCTCGCTCAGAACGCGCTCGGTGTGCGCGGGGTCCGCGAAGGAGGCGGGCTGGTGCTTGCTGTCCTCGTTGAGGGCGGGGAGCGTGACCTGGGTGCCGATCGCCGCGAAGATCACCGCCTGGTCCATGAGGCTGAACGACTGCGGGCAGACGAAGGCGAGTCGCCCGCCGGGCCGTAACGCCCGTCCGATGTTGCGGAACGCGGCGGCGGGATCGGCGAAGAACATCACCCCGAAGCGGCTCACGGCGATGTCGAAGTCCGCTTCCTCGAAGTCGTGCACCTGTGCGTCGCCCTGCACGAACGTGACGTTCTCGATCTCCTCCGCCACGGCGGACTCCCGGGCCCGCGCCAGCATCGGGGCCGACAGATCGATCCCGACGGCCCGGGCCCCACGGCGCGCGGCGAGCCGGGCGACCCGTCCGTTCCCACACCCGATGTCGAGAAGCCGGTCACCCTCCTTTATGCCCGCAGCCTCGAGCAGCGGGGCATTGGCCGCGTCGTTCAGATGGTCGTACCGATCCTGGTGTTCCGCCCAGTGCCTGCCCTCGTAGCCGTTCCACGCCTCGGCCTGGGCTGAATTCACCATGTCCGTCATGCCTTCCATACTGCCGCTCCTCCCGTCTTGCGCCCATAGCATGGCGAGAACTCGACGCGTCCGGCGCGCCTGTTTCGCGACCGGGTCGCGGGGCACTCAGTCGGTCGCCGGGGTACGTTCACGAGCCAGCAGGATCCGGCGTGACGTGGGATCGACCTCGGTGATCCGCACCGTGAGCGGGTCGCCGACGCGGGCGGCGTCGGGGGCGGCGTCGGGGGCCAACTCGGTCGCGGGCAGGAGCCCTTCGAACCCGTGGTCCCGTTCCTCGACACGGACGAAGGCACCGGAGGGCTCGATCCGCGTGACCGGACCGGTGACGACCTCGCCCACACGGCCGGCGAGCGCCAACAGCGGATCCTCCTGAAGTGCCTTGAGCGACAGCGACACCCGTTCGCGGACCCGGTCGACGTCCAGGATCAGGGCGGTGACCTCCTGCCCGACGGTGAGGACGTCGGAGGGGAAGTCGATGTACCGCCAGGACACCTCGGGAATGTTGATCATCGCGGTGAATCCGCCGATGTCCACGAAGGTGACGCCGAAGTCGGCGATCACGACGACGGTGCCGGTGACGACCTGCCCCCGGTTCAACGTCCTGAGAAAGGCCCAGTCGCGGTCGCTCCGCGTCGGCTCGGTCCGCCAACGGGCGCGCAGGACGCCGTCGCTGTCGGGCAGGACAGCGGTGAACAGCGGACGGCGTTCGTCGGCATACATCGGCAGGACGGCCGCGGCACGGGCGCCGGCGACCAGCGCGGCCGGCTCCGCGGACTCGCCCACGTCGGCGACGACGCCGGAGACCCGGCCCTCGTCGTCCTCCCACACGACTTCGACCAGCCCTTCCTCCGGAAGGGTGGCGAGGACGGCATCGATGTCGGTGGAGAGGCCCGGCCAGACCGTCAGTCGGGCGCGTGGAGCGAGCCGGGCGCGGACCGTGTCGAGCGTGGAGTGGTGGCCGAGACCGTGGGCATCGCCCAGCAGGTGCCAGCGGGTGCCGTTATCCACGTGGTTCTCCTCCAGCAGACCGGCCCACCGCGACGCCACGCACCAGGACAGCCGCTCCCAGAACAGGTCGTCGGCGGGCCGCTGCTCGCCGGGCTCGTTGTAATCCGCGTCGTAGTCCGCGTCGTACGGCGAGACGTCCACCCGCTCCGCGAACAGCCCCAGTTCGCCGGTCCGGGCCACGGCCTCCTCACAGGGCACGTCACTGCCCACGTAGACGTACAGGTCCCATCCGACATGCACGGCGAACGCCCCCTCGGCCTCCAGCCGGCACCACGCGCCGTCCCCCCTGAGCATGACCCGCACCAGCTCCAGAGCGAGCGGAACAGACACCTCCGCCCCGTCGTGGAAACCGGACAGGTCTCGCGGGAAAAGTCCCGCCAACCCGTCTCCGTCGACCGGTGGCTCCGGTCCGAAGTGCGCGAAGCCGGGCCCGATCTGCGGCTCACGAACGGACAGCGTCCGCACCCCGGTCCCCTCGGCGAACGCGGACACCGCCTCCAAATAGGCTGCCTCGACCGGCCCGTGATCGCTGATCACCTCTTCCGCCCCGGCGTACACACCCCCCTCGTCGCGGTCGGCGGGGTCGTACTTGGTCACGCGGTACACGAAGGGAAGCCTGGGCCGGCCGGGCACGTCGGCCCCTTCGGGGCGGGTGGGGCTCATGGGCACAGGTGCCCCAGCAACTCCCCGTCGGCCTCGGCCGGATAGGGCGTCTCGACGGGCAGCAGCCCTTCCGCGGCGGCCAGTTCGCCACCCCGGACCAGCCCGTGAATCCGCCGCGCCAGCGGCGTCACGTCCCTGATGGAGACGATCCACTCGTCGGCGTACCGGCGCGCCGCCTCCCCCGTCAGCCCGAGCTGCAGCGACCGGTACGGCAACGGCCGCAGCCGCACATCACGCTCCGGATCCCACTGGACCCGCGCGGGACTCCGCTTCAACTTCCGTCGCCACGCGGCCCGGTCGGCGTGCACGTCCGCGTCGTAGTGCGACAGACAGGCGTGCCGCAGCGCCCACTCGAAGCCCTCACGGCTGATCTCGACGGCCAGAACCGTCTCCTGCCCCTCTTTCAGGCCCCAGCCGCAGCGATACATCATCCAGAGGAAGGATGGCTTGATCCAGGTCATCCGGTCGCGCTTCCAGGCGTCGGGAAACCGCCCGTCGCGCGCGGCGGGGAGCCCGATCAAGGGTGAGTACGCCTGGTGGACGGTGATCGTCGAGGCGGTGTGGTGCGCGCGGACGCGGTACGTGGGCTCCGGGGTCCGCGGTGTCGGTTCCGGTGCCGGTTCCGGTATCGCTGTCGCTGTCGTCTGTGGAGTTGTCGCTTCTGGCATGGGGACAGCGTGCTGTGACTCCGTCCGCGCGGCCACCTATTAAGAAGGCGCCGGAACGCTGCGACGGCCCGCACGGAATAGGGGTACCGTGCGGGCCGTCGCGTCCTGAGTGGGCCGCCGCGCTCAGTGGTTGCGGGGGAAGCCCAGGTCCACGCCCGACGGGGCGTCCGCCGGGTCGGGCCAGCGGGTCGTGACGACCTTGCCGCGCGTGTAGAAGTGCACGCCGTCGTTGCCGTAGATGTGGTGGTCGCCGAAGAGGGAGTCCTTCCAGCCACCGAAGGAGTGGTAGCCCACCGGCACCGGGATCGGCACATTCACACCGACCATGCCCGCCTCGATCTCCAGCTGGAAGCGGCGGGCCGCACCGCCGTCGCGGGTGAAGATCGCCGTGCCGTTGCCGAAGGGTGAGGCGTTCATAAGGGCGACGCCGTCGTCGTACGTCTCCGTGCGCAGCACGCACAGCACCGGGCCGAAGATCTCGTCGCGGTAGGCGTCGGAGTCGGTCGAGACGTGGTCGAGGAGCGACAGGCCGATCCAGTGGCCGTCCTCGTAGCCGTCGACGCACAGGCCGGTGCCGTCCAGGACGACTTCGGCGCCCTGTGCGGCGGCGCCCGTCACATACGAGGCGACCTTGTCGCGGTGGGCGGCCGTGATCAGCGGGCCCATCTCGGAGGCCGGGTCGGTGCCGGGGCCGATCTTGATCTTCTCGGCGCGTTCGCGGATCTTCTGTACGAGCTCGTCGCCGATCGCGCCGACCGCGACGACCGCCGAGATCGCCATGCAGCGCTCTCCGGCGGACCCGTACGCGGCCGAGACGGCCGCGTCGGCCGCCGCGTCCAGGTCGGCGTCCGGGAGGACCAGCATGTGGTTCTTGGCGCCGCCGAGCGCCTGGACGCGCTTGCCGTTGGCCGACGCGGTCGCGTGGATGTAGCGGGCGATGGGCGTCGAGCCGACGAAGGAGACCGCCGCGACGTCCGGGTGGGCCAGGAGCGAGTCGACGGCCACCTTGTCACCGTGGACGACGTTGAGCACACCGTCCGGCAGCCCCGCCTCGGCGGCGAGTTCGGCCAGCAGATTCGCCGCCGAGGGGTCCTTCTCGCTCGGCTTCAGTACGAAGGTGTTGCCGCAGGCGATGGCCAGCGGGAACATCCACATCGGCACCATCGCGGGGAAGTTGAAGGGCGTGATGCCGGCGACGACACCCAGCGACTGCCTGATCGAGGAGACGTCGACCCGGTGGGAGACCTGCGTCGACAACTCGCCCTTGAGCTGCGTGGTGATCCCGCAGGCCAACTCGACGATCTCCAGCCCACGCGCGACCTCTCCGAGGGCGTCGGAGTGGACCTTGCCGTGCTCGGCGGTGATCAGCGCCGCGATCTCGTCCCGGTGCGCGTCGAGCAGTGCGCGGTAGCTGAACAGGATGCCGGTGCGCGTGGAAAGGGAGGACGTGCCCCAGGTGCCGTACGCGGCCTTCGCCGCCGTGACGGCCGCGTCCACCTCCTCCGCCGAGGCGAGCGCGACCTGCGTGGTGACCGCGCCGGTCGCGGGGTCGGTGACCGGGCCCCAGTTGCCCGACGCGCCCTCGACGGTCTTGCCACCGATCCAGTGGTTGACGGTCTTCATTACGTCTCCTTCGGGTCCATCGAGTCCTTCGGCGCGGGCGGCGCCCGGGGGCTCTGTCAGAGGTGGCGGCGGCGGGTCGCGGCTTTCCGGTCGTACTCCTGGCGTGCCGTGACCGCGGACGCGCGAGTCGCCGTCTCGGCCACGGGAACATCCCACCACGCCTGGGCGGGAGGCGCGCCCGACACAGTGTCTGCCGTTTCGGTCTCCGCGTAGACACATGTGGGGACATCGGATTCACGCGCGACGGCAAGCGCTTCGCGCAGGTCACGGATGGTTTTGGCGCGGATGACACGCATCCCCAGCGAGGCCGCGTTGGCGGCGAGATCGACGGGGAGCGGGTCGCCGGTGTACGTCGGCGAGCCGACCGTGTCGGCCTCCCGGTAGCGGTACGCCGTACCGAACCGTTCCGCGCCGACGGACTCGGAGAGGCCGCCGATCGACGCGTAGCCGTGGTTCTGGAGGATCACCAGCTTCAGTGGGAGGCGTTCCTGGACGGCGGTGACGATCTCGGTGGGGTTCATCAGATACGTGCCGTCGCCGACCAGCGCCCAGACGGGCCGCCCGGGGTCGGCGAGCATCACGCCGATGGCGGCCGGGATCTCGTAACCCATGCACGAGTAGCCGTACTCGACGTGGTACTGGTCGCGGGAGCGGGACCGCCACAGCTTGTGGAGGTCGCCGGGGAGCGATCCGGCCGCGTTGATGACGATGTCCTCGTCGGTGACGAGCGCGTCGAGGAGGCCGAGGACCTGTGGCTGGGTGGGCCGCAGGAGGTCCTCGGAGGTGTCGAACGCCGCGTCGACGCGGTGCTCCCAGCGCTCCTTGTCGTCGGCGTACTCGGTGGCGTAGGCCGCGTCGACGCGGTGGCCCGTGAGGGCCGTGGCGAGTTCCTCCAGGGCGGTGCGGGCGTCGGCGACCAGGGGCGCGGCGGCGAGCTTGTGGGCGTCGAAGCCGGTGACGTTGATGTTGAGGAAGCGGACGGACGGGTTCGAGAAGAGCGTCGCCGAGGCCGTGGAGAAGTCGGACCAGCGGGTGCCGACGCCGATCACCAGGTCGGCGGTGCGGGCCAGTTCGTCTGCGGTGGCGGTACCGGTGTGGCCGATGCCGCCGACGTCCGCGGGGTGGTCGTGGCGCAGGGAGCCCTTGCCGGCCTGGGTGGAGGCGACGGGGATGCCGGTCGCCGTCGCGAAGGCGGCCAGCGCGTCCTCGGCGGCGCTGTGGTGGACGCCGCCGCCCGCGACGAGGAGCGGACGGCGGGCCGCGCGGACGGCCTCGGCGGCGTCGGCGAGTTCGTACGGATCGGGGCCCTGCCTGCGGACCCGCCAGACGCGCTCGGCGAAGAACTCCTCCGGCCAGTCGTACGCCTCCGCCTGCACGTCCTGGGGCAGCGCGAGGGTCACCGCGCCTGTCTCGGCGGGGTCGGTGAGGACCCGCATGGCGGCGAGCGCGGCCGGGACGAGCGCCTCGGGACGCGAGACGCGGTCGAAGTACTTCGAGACGGGGCGCAGCGCGTCGTTGACGGAGACGTCGCCCGCGTGGGGCACTTCGAGCTGCTGGAGGACGGGGTCGGCGGGGTGCGTCGCGAAGATGTCGCCGGGGAGCAGCAGCACGGGCAGCCGGTTGATGGTGGCGAGGGCGGCGCCTGTGACGAGGTTGGTGGCGCCGGGGCCGATGGAGGTGGTCACGGCGTGGGTGGAGAGGCGGTTGCTCTGCCGGGCGTAGCCGACGGCGGCGTGGACCATGGCCTGTTCGCTGCGGCCCTGGAAGTAGGGCATCTCCGGGCCGGCTTGGACGAGTGCCTGGCCGATGCCCGCCACGTTCCCGTGGCCGAAGATGCCCCAGGTGGCGTCGATCAGCCGGCGGCGGTTGCCGTCGCGTTCGGTGTACTGGCGGGACAGGAAGGCGATCAGTGCCTGGGCCACGGTGAGGCGGCGCGTACTCATCGGTGGGTCTCCTTGTCCTCGTTCTCATAAGGAGGTTGATTCGGCGGCTCCGGTGACGGCCTCTGTGACGGCCGCGGACCGGGCGCTTCGTACAGCGGCAGTCGGGGATCGACCGCCTGGCCGGGCCAGGTGTCGCGGATCCAGCCGTGGTCGGGATGGTCGCGGATCAGCCACTGTCTGGTCGCGCCCGGTCCGGCCATCACGTTGAGGTAGTACATGGCGCGGCCGGGGGCGGCGATGGACGGGCCGTGCCAGCCGTCGGGGATGAGGACGGTGTCGCCGGTGCGGACCTCGGCGAGGACGTCGGTACCGCCGGGCCTGGAGGGCGAGACGCGGTGGTAGCCGAGGCCGCCGTCCTCGATCTCGAAGTAGTAGATCTCCTCCAGCTCGGACTCGACGCCGGGGTGGTTCTCGTCGTGCTTGTGCGGCGGGTACGACGACCAGTTGCCGCCGGGTGTGAGGACCTCGACGGCGATCAGCCGGTCGCAGTCGAACGTGTCGGCGGCGGCGAAGTTGTTGACCTGGCGGGAGCAGTTGCCACTGCCCCGCAGTTCGACCGGAACCTCCGGTGCGGAGCCGTAGCGAGCGGGGAGTCTTCGCTCGCACTTCGCTCCTGCCAGGGCGAAGCGGCCTCCCGCACCGGAGGCGATCTGGGCGTGGGCGTCACGCGGAACGTACGCGAAGTCCGTGACGGAGCTGAACACGCTTTCTCTGCCCAGCAGTTCAAAGATCTCGCCTTGCGTGTGCACCGTACAACCGCCGTTGAGCGGAAGCACGATCCACTCGCTGTCCCCGCTGTCCAGCGTGTGTGTACCGCCGGGCGGCAGGTCGAGGACGCGCAGGGAGCTGTGCAGCCAGCCGGCCCGCCGCGGTTCGATGTCGAGCGCGTACGGTCCGCTCGCCGCGCTGCCCGCGCGCACGTGCCGTTCCAGGAATTCACCGTCGGAGCCCGTGTCGGTGTCGGTGTCCGTCGTCATGGTCGTTCCGTATCCCTCCGCACGTCTGCCTACTCTCCCCGTGTCCCCTACAGCTTCGGCGGTCGGACCGGCCGCGCCCCTACAACAGGCCCACGGCGGTGTCGACGGCCGCCGCGACGTCCCCGTCCACCGGGTAGAGGAGCGAGCGCCCCACGACCAGGCCCTGCACCGTGGGCAGGCGCAGCGCCTTGCGCCACTTCTCGTACGCGCCCTCCTGGTCGTCGCCGATCTCGCCGCCGAGCAGGACGGCGGGCAGGGTGGATGTCTCCATCACCCGGGCCATGTCGTCCGGATTCTCGGTGACCGGCAGTTTCAGCCAGGTGTACGCGGAGGTGCCACCGAGGCCGGAGGCGATGGCGATGGAGCGGGTCACCGCCTCGGCCGTCAGGTCGTTGCTCAGCCGTCCGTCCCTGCGGCGGCAGATGAACGGCTCGACGAAGAGGGGCAGCCGCCGCTCCGCCATGGCGTCGACGGCGCGGGCGGCCGACAGGAGGGTGTCCGCCGAGCGCGCGTCCTCGTAGTCGACGCGCAGCAGCAACTTGCCCGCGTCGAAGCCGAGGCGGGCGATGTCCTCGGCGCGGTGGCCGGTGAAGCGGTCGTCCAGTTCGAAGGCGGCGCCGGCGAGGCCGCCGCGGTTCATGGAGCCGACGACGACGCGGTCCTCCAGGGCGCCGAGGAGCAGCAGGTCGTCGAGTATGTCGGCGGTGGCGAGGACGCCGTCGACGCCGGGCCGGGACAGCGCGAGACAGAGCCGTTCCAGCAGGTCGACGCGGTTGGCCATGGCCAGGCGGCGGTTGCCGACGGCGAGGGCGCCTCGGGCCGGGTGGTCGGCCGCGACGATCATGAGCCGTCCGCCGGGGCGCAGCAGGGGGCGGTGGCTTCGGCGGGCGGCGGCCTCGGCGATCGCCTCGGGGTGGTGCGTACGGATCCGTACGAGCTCGGACGCGTCGACGCGGGTCACAGGGCGGCCTCCGGTGGCAGCGTTCCCGGTGTGGGGACGGGGCCGCCGCCGAGGACCTGGACGACTTCCCGGGCGTACGGCATGGCGGAGGAGCAGGCGAGCCGGGCGGCGACGATGGCGCCGGCGGCGTTGGCGTACCGCATGACGCGCTTCAGGTCCCAGCCGGCCAGCAGTCCGTGGCAGAGGGCGCCGCCGAAGGCGTCCCCGGCGCCGAGGCCGTTGACGACCTCGACGGGGACGGGCGGCACTTCGGCGACGGTGCCGTCGCGGTGGACGGCGAGGACGCCCTTGGGTCCCTGCTTGACCACGGCCAGTTCGGGGCCGGCGGCGAGGAGCGCGCGGGCGGCGGCGTACGGTTCGCGCTCTCCGACGGCGACTTCGCACTCCTCCAGGTTTCCCACGGCGACGGTGGCGTGGCGCAGGGCCTGCGCGTACAGGGGCCGGGCCGCGGCCATGAGCGCCCCCGGATCGTCGGGGCTGTGGCTGCCGGAACCGGCCGGGCCGTCGGGACCGGAGCCGTCCGTCGGTGCCTTCCAGAACATCGGCCGCCAGTCGAGATCGAAGACGGTGATGGCGCTTCCGGGCCGCCGCCCGGACGGCCGCTCCTCGGGGCTCTGTGCCCGTGCCTCGCCGCGTGTGCGCAGAGCGGTCAGTGTGGCGGACCGGCTGGGCTCCTCGCACAGGCCGGTGCCGGTCATCCAGAAGATCCGCGCGGACCGGATGGCCTCCAGGTCCAACTCGTGCGGGTGGATCTCCAGATCGGGTGCCTTGGGCTGCCGGTAGAAGTAGAGCGGGAAGTCGTCGGGCGGGAAGATCTCGCAGAACGTCACCGGTGTGGGCCACCGGTCGACCGGTGTCACCCACCGGTCGTCCACCTCGAACTCCCGCAGGGCGTGGTGGAGATAGTCCCCGAACGCGTCCCGTCCGGTGCGGGTGATGACCGCGGTACGGCGGCCGAGCCGGGCGGCGGCCACCGCCACATTCGTCGCCGATCCGCCGAGGAACTTCCCGAAGGTGTCGACCTGCGCCAACGGGACTCCGGTACGCAGCGGATAGAGGTCCACGCCGATGCGCCCCATGGTGATCACGTCGTACGGCTCAGGCATGCGCGTCCCCTCGTTTCGACGGCCGTTCCCAGGTCTAGTGCTCTCTGCCGACCTCTGTCAACGTTTTGTCCTTACATTCGGACGAAGGCTTGACACTCTTCTCGGACGGCCGCGAGGCTGACCGGTATGACCTCCTCCGTACCGCCGCTGAACCGCATCAGGGTCGGGTCGGCACCCGACTCCTGGGGCGTGTGGTTTCCCGACGATCCCCAGCAGGTTCCCTGGCGACGTTTCCTCGACGAAGTGGCCAGGGCCGGATACGAGTGGATCGAGCTCGGTCCGTACGGCTACCTCCCGACCGATCCGGCCCGTCTCGCCGCCGAGACGGCCGCGCGCGGCCTGAAGGTCTCGGCCGGCACCGTGTTCACCGGACTTCACCATGGGCCCGCCGTCTGGGACAGGACCTGGGCGCATGTCGCCGACATCGCGGCACTCACCAGGGAGATGGGCGCGGACCATCTCGTCGTCATCCCGTCGTTCTGGCGCGACGACAAGACGGGTGAGGTGCTGGAGGACCGGACACTCACCGCCGCGCAGTGGCGCGATCTGACGGCTCAGACGGAGCGGCTCGGCCGCGAGGTGCTCGACCGCTTCGGACTGAGCATCGTGGTCCATCCGCACGCCGACACCCACATCGACAGCGAGGAGAACGTCAGCCGTTTCCTCGACGCCACCGATCCCGCCCTGGTGTCACTGTGTCTGGACACGGGGCACTACGCGTACTGCGGCGGCGACAGCGTCAAGCTGATCGAGACCTACGGGGAGCGCATCGGCTATCTGCATCTCAAGCAGGTGGATCCGGAGATCCTCGCGGACGTCGTCGCGGGCGGGGTGCCGTTCGGGCCGGCCGTCGGACGGGGCGTGATGTGCGAGCCGCCGGCCGGAGTGCCCGCGCTGGGACCGGTGCTGACGGCGGCCCAGGAACTGGACGTCGATCTCTTCGCCATCGTCGAACAGGACATGTACCCCTGCCCGCCCGACAAGCCCTATCCGATCGCCGAGCGGACGCGTCGCTTCCTTCGCTCGTGCGGCGCGTAACCCGGCAGCACCGTCGAACAGTTGGGCCATCGACACACTTACCTCCAATGCGCTGGTTCTGTCACAGACATCCGCTTAACGTCACGCATATCTCCATTACGCGGGTTTTACGTCACAGTGACGCGACAGCCCCTCCCTCACCGTCACTCTGAGTCGTTCAACGGGCACAGGCTCAGTGATCACCAGCGTTTCAGTCGCAGCCCTCCAGACGGCCCCCCGGCCGCCGCTGCGGCGGACGCAGGGAGGTGCCACGCATGACGGACAGAAGTCTCTGGTCCTACAAGGAGATTGCCGCACACATCCGGGTACAGCCGGACACCGTCCGTTCGTATCGCAAGCACGGTCTGCTTCCGCCGCCGGACCACGTGGAGAACGGCAAGCCCTACTGGTACGCGGACACCGTCCGCGCCTGGGTGGCCAAGCGCCCGGGAAACAGAGGCCGCAGAGAGTGAGGGGCGGGATCTGATCCCCGTACCCGGTCCGCGCCCGACCGGCCCCGAGGGCCCCGTACTCCACCACCGGTGGACGTACGGGGCCCTCGGTCCGGGTCCAGGCTCAGACCCCGACCTTGTCCCGCTCGCCCGCCCCGGACACAGCCCCGTCGGGCCCGTCAGCGCCGTCGGTGCCGTCCGTCCCCGCCGTCGGCCGTGACTCGCCCTCGCTCACCCCGAACCGGTCGTGGAAGCGGCGCAGCGGCCCCGGCGCCCACCAGGTCGCCCTGCCCGTCAGCTTCATCACCGCCGGGACCAGCAGACTGCGCACCACCATCGCGTCCATGACCACCGCGAGCGCGATACCGAGCCCGAGCATCATGGTGTTGGTCACCCGTGAGGTGCCGATGGCGACCATGACCACCGCCAGGATCACCGCCGCCGCCGTGATCAGGCCCCCTGTGCGCTGAAGGCCGAATATGACGGACCGCTCGTGGTCACCGCTGCGGTCGTACTCCTCCTTGATCCGGGATATCAAGAACACCCCGTAGTCCATGGAGAGTCCGAAGGCGACGCAGAACATCAGCACCGGAAGCGTCGTCTCTATGTCCCCCGTCGGGGTGAAACCGAGCAACCCGGAGAGATGGCCGTCCTGGAAGACCCAGACGACCGCTCCGAACATCGCCGTGAGGCTGAGCGCGTTGAGCGCCACCGCCTGGAGGGGGATCAGGACGCTGCCGGTGAGCAGGAAGACCAGCAGCAGCGTCACCACGACGATGATGCCCGCGGCCAGGGGGAGCCGGTCCGCGATGGCGTCCTTCGAATCGACCAGAACGGCGGCCGTGCCGGTGACCGAGGTGTCGAAGGCGGCCGGCTCGGCCCGGAGTTCACGGACGAGTTGCTGGGTCTCCTGGTCCACCGACTCGCCGCGGGGCAGCACGGTGAAGTACGCGTGGTCGCCGGAGACGACCGGACCGTCGACCCGCAGCACATCCGGCAGACCGGCCACCCGGTCGCGGTAGTCCGCGTACTCGGCGGCTGTCGCTCCGCCTTCGCCCAGCACTTCGAGCCCACCGCCGGGGCTGCCCGGGAAGCCGCTCCTGATGTCCTCCTGGACAACTCGGGCCTCGGCGCTCGACGGCAACTGCCGGTCGTCCGCCGTGCCGAACTTGACGCCCAGGAAGGGCAGTCCGAGAAGCACCAGGCCCGTGGCCGTCGCGACGGCGAACAGCGGGGCCCTGCGCATCACCAGCGCCGCCGTACGTCCCCAGCCGCCGCCCGCCTCCGCAGCCGGGGCCGGCCGGGATCCGGCCGCCGTCCCGTCGCCCGGCACCGACTTCTTCCGCCCCCTGCCGAACAGCCGTCGCAGATCGAGGGAGTTGACCCGATGGCCGAGCAGCATCAGCGCGGCCGGCAGCAGGATCAGCGCGGCGGCCGCGGCGAGCAGTACCACCGCTATCCCGGCGTAGGCGAACGAGCGCAGGAAGTACTGCGGGAAGACCATCATCGCCGCGAGCGACACCGCCACCGTCAGGGCGGAGAACAGCACCGTCCGGCCGGCGGTACGGAGCGTGGCGCCCACCGCGTCCCGTACCTCCGCCCCCTCGGCCAGCTCCTCCCGGAATCTGCGCACGATGAACAGCGCGTAGTCCACGGCCAGTCCGAGCCCCAGGGCCGTGGTGAGATTCTGCGCGAAGACCGAGACGTCCGTGACCTCGGTGATCCCGCGCAGCACGGCGTTGGTCCCCAGGATGGCGACGATGCCGATACCCAGCGGCAGCAGGGCCGCGATCGCGCTGCCGAAGACCATCACGAGCAGGACCAGCGTGACCGGCAGGGCGATCAGCTCGGCCCGCAGCAGGTCCTCCTGGATGATGGCCTGCATCTCGTGCCGCACGGCGACCGGTCCGCCGACCGAGACCTCCAACAACCCTTGCGTGCCGCGGAATTCGGGCGCTATCCGCTCCAGGGTCCGGCCGGCCTCCTTCTCCTCACCCACGATCCTGGCCGCGATCAGCGCCTCTCCCCCGTCCTCGGCGCGCAGCGCGGGCGACCGCGTCTGCCAGTACGACCCGACGCCTACGACGCCCTCCTCGGCGGCCAGCCGCTCGGTGAGCCGCTCGGCCTCGGCGGCGACGGCTGGGTCGTCCACCCCTTTGCCGCCCGCGTCGACGAGCAGCAGGAGATTCGGCTGGGAGGCCGGGAACTCACGCTCCAGTGCCTTCGTGGCGTAGGTCGACGAGGCGGCGGGGTCCTCCCAGCCGCCGCTGCCCATCCGGTCGCCGACGCCGCTCCCCGCGAAGACCGCCAACGCCGTGATCACCAGGGCGACCAGCAGCGATAGCCGTGGGCGCGCCGTGACGAACCGGGTCCAGCCGCCGATTCGCGACCCCCTGTTGACTTCGGACATAGTGCGGTGTCCCCTTCACCGTGACCCAGAGCATGGGTCAGCGACTGCCACAGAATGACAAACACGAGTGATCGCTCGCATAAATCAAGAATGCGAGCGAGGGCTCGCGTTTGTCAACCGCAGTCAACCGATCGAGGGATCCTGGGAGTTCACGTGCCTGAAGCGAGGAGAGGCGGAGCCGTGAAGCGAGGCGTCCGGGACAGCGCGGCCAAGGGCGGCGGCTCCGCCGACGACACGGGCAAGCCACGGCGCCGCCAGGCCCGCGGCGAGCGCCGTATCGCGCAGCTCCTCGAAGCCGCGGGCCGCGTCTTCTGCACGACCGGTTACACGGCGGCGAGCACCAACTCCATCGCCCGCGAGGCCGGCGTCTCACCCGGCACGCTCTACCAGTTCTTCCCGAACAAGGAAGCCATCGCCGTCGAGCTGGGCGACGTCCTCCTGAACCGCTGGCGCACGACGTACGGCCAGGCGTTCACACCCACCCACCTGGATCTGCCGCTCCCCGAGATGCTGGACGCCGTCCTCGACCCACTGATCTCGTTCAACTGCGAGAACCCGGCGTTCGCCGTTCTCATGCACGGCTCCGAGATTCCGGGGCGGGTGACGGAGGAACACGACGTCCTGCACTCCACCCTGCTCAGCCGGGTCGAGGAGATCCTGGGCGGCTACCTCCCCGACACCCCCCAGGCCGAGCGCACCAGGACGGCGGAGTTCATCTTCGTCCTGTTCAAGGGCGGTCTGGATCTGATCCTTTCGCACGAGGGCGAGGAGCGGGACGCCTACATCGGGGAGCTGAAGAGCGCCATGTTCCGCTACGTGGCCCCCCTCGTCGGTGACGCGGCCCCTCACTGCCGCCCCCAGCAGGAGACGGCAACACCGGATTCCTGACTTCACACGAGGAGCACACGCCGCGATCCCCGACTCGCATTCATACCCCCTAGGGGTATAGTCTGTCGCAGGTCAGGGTGGAGCGGCTTATCGCCGCCCTCTGACACCCCTTGTTTCGCACGCCCGCCCCGGAGGAGAACGCCATGACCGCAGAGACGAAGATCGAGACGGCGACCGCCCAGACCGCCGGATCCTGCTGCTCGCCGACCGGCTCCTGCCACGACGGCGCCGCCGAGACGGCGACGGGCGCCGTGACGACGGTGTACGCGGTCACCGGCATGACCTGCGGCCACTGCGAAGGCGCCGTCTCCGGCGAGATCTCCGCACTGAAGGGCGTCACGTCGGTGAAGGCCGAGGCCGCCACCGGCCGGGTGACCGTGGTCTCCGAGGCCCCGCTCGACGAGAGCGACGTGCGCGCGGCGGTCGACGAGGCGGGGTACGAGCTGGCCGGCCAGTCCTGATCGATCTCATCACGGGGCCGTACGCGACCGGGTTTTTCTCCCGGTGGCGTACGGCCCTTCCGTCACTTCGGCCACCTGAGCCACAACAGACCTGCTCAGCCCCACGATCGGCGGGCAGAACGACGGGATTTTCATCTGTTTTCGTAGTAACCAACAATTTGCGGCCCCGCTCCTTCACATGAGGCACAGGACCTTCACAAAGAGATCTAGATCACATAGATTTAGGGGTAACCATCCGGGCAGCTCGCGAGTCTAAGAGGCGATGCCGAGAACGTCTTGGGGGACGTTCATGAGATGTCTTGGGGGATGTCTCAGGCAAGCGTTGGCCGGGGGACGTGCAACTGGGGAGCTTTGAGCGGCCCCCCTGGTTCGTACGGACCCCGGCAGACCGCGTGAAACTGGCTTCTGCCGGCAACCGCAGACGCCCGGCCCGGATCCCGTGGGGGGAATCCGCACCGGGGATATGGGAAGCGCCCCGCTATACCGACCCGTGGGGGGATCGGGAAGCGGGGCGCTTTCTGTTGCGCTCGGGTGGTGTCCGGCTCGCGGCGCCGACGGCGTGACCGCGAGGACCGTCCGGTCGAAGGCTCAGCGGCTCTCGACAGGGACGAAGTCGCGCAGGACCTCGCCGGTGTAGATCTGGCGCGGGCGGCCGATGCGGGAGCCAGGCTCCTTGATCATCTCGTGCCACTGGGCGATCCAGCCGGGCAGCCGGCCGATCGCGAAGAGCACGGTGAACATCTCGGTCGGGAAGCCCATGGCCCGGTAGATCAGACCCGTGTAGAAGTCCACGTTCGGGTAGAGGTTGCGCGAGACGAAGTAGTCGTCGGAGAGCGCGTGCTCCTCCAGCTTCAGCGCGATGTCCAGCAGCTCGTCGGACTTGCCGAGCGCCGAGAGGACATCGTGCGCCGCCGCCTTGATGATCTTCGCCCGGGGGTCGAAGCTCTTGTAGACGCGGTGGCCGAAGCCCATCAGACGGACGCCGTCCTCCTTGTTCTTCACCTTGCGGATGAAGGAGTCGACATCGCCGCCGTTGGCCTGGATGCCCTCGAGCATCTCCAGCACCGACTGGTTGGCGCCACCGTGCAGCGGGCCCCACAGGGCGCTGATACCGGCGGAGATCGAGGCGAACATGTTCGCCTGCGACGAGCCGACCAGCCGCACGGTGGAGGTCGAACAGTTCTGCTCGTGGTCCGCGTGCAGGATCAGCAGCTTGTCGAGAGCCGAGACCACGACCGGGTCCAGGTCGTACTCCTGGGCGGGGACCGAGAAGGTCATGCGTAGGAAGTTCTCGACGTACCCGAGGTCGTTGCGCGGGTAGACGAAGGGGTGTCCGATCGACTTCTTGTACGCGTACGCCGCGATCGTGGGCAGCTTGGCGAGCAGCCGGATCGTAGAGAGGTGGCGCTGCTGCTCGTCGAACGGGTTGTGACTGTCCTGGTAGAACGTCGACAGCGCGCTGACCACGGAGGACAGCATCGCCATCGGGTGCGCGTCACGCGGGAAGCCGTCGAAGAACCGCTTGACGTCCTCGTGCAGCAGCGTGTGCTGGGTGATCTCGTTCTTGAAGGACGACAGCTCGTCGACCTTGGGAAGTTCACCGTTGATGAGCAGGTAGCCCACCTCGAGGAACGTCGAGCTTTCGGCAAGCTGCTCGATGGGGTAACCGCGGTACCGGAGGATGCCCTGCTCACCGTCGAGATAGGTGACGGCGGATTTATAGGCGGCGGTATTGCCGTAGCCGCTGTCCAGAGTCACCAGGCCGGTCTGGGCCCGCAGCTTCCCGATGTCGAAGCCCTTGTCGCCGACGGTGCTGTCGATCACCGGGTAGGTGTACTCGCCATCGCCGTACCGCAGTACTACAGAGTTGTCGCTCACGTCATCCCTCACCGACGTAGTGCCTCTTCTTCGAGGTGCCCTGACTGTCTCTACCATCCCCCATTTGGCTCAGGAGAGTGCACTCGGGGTCGACCATTAGGCCTATTCGCGGCACTGAGTGCCGCCAACTTTCACATCCTGCCCCCTTCGCCCCGGTTCCGAAAGTCCGGGGTGGGCATTGGCTCCGCCGGACACTCCCCTGGAGGGGTCGGCTCACCCGGAGTCGGCGCGTCGCCCCGGCCCTGTTTCGGCCCGTGTCCCGGTCAGAAACCGCCGGCCCGGAGGCTGCCCGACAGCCGGTGGTCGAGGGCGGTGAAGCGGCGGCCGGCGGAGACCGTACGGACGGCCTGGCCTATCGCCTTCCGGGAGCCGACCAGGACGACGAGCTTCTTGGCCCGGGTGACCGCCGTGTAGAGCAGATTCCGCTGGAGCATCATCCAGGCGCCGGTCGTGACCGGGATGACCACGGCCGGGTACTCGCTGCCCTGCGAGCGGTGGATCGTCATCGCGTACGCGTGCGCCAGCTCGTCCAACTCGTCGAAGTCGTACGGCACCTCCTCGTCCTCGTCCGTCCGCACCGTCAGGCACTGGTCGTCCAGGTTCAGCGAGGTCACGACCCCTACCGTGCCGTTGAAGACCCCGTTCTGCCCCTTGTCGTAGTTGTTGCGGATCTGGGTGACCTTGTCGCCGACGCGGAAGACGCGGCCGCCGAGCCGCTTCTCGGGCAGCTCCGGCCGGGCGGGGGTGATGGCCTGCTGGAGCAGGCCGTTGAGGGTGCCCGCGCCGGCCGGGCCCCGGTGCATCGGGGCCAGCACCTGGATGTCGCGCCGCGGGTCGAGTCCGAAGGTGGCCGGGATACGGCGGGCCGCGACATCCACCGCGAGCTTCCCGGCCTCCTCCGTCTCGTCCTCCACGAAGAGGAAGAAATCACTGAGGCCCTGGGTGATGGGCTGGACCCCGGAGTTGATGCGGTGCGCGTTGGTGACCACACCCGACTGCTGGGCCTGCCGGAAGATCCGTGTCAGACGCACCTGGGGCACGGGACCACCGTCGGCCAGCAGGTCCCGCAGCACCTCTCCCGCTCCCACCGAGGGCAGCTGGTCCACGTCACCGACGAGCAGCAGATGTGCACCGGGTGCCACCGCCTTGACGAGCTTGTTGGCGAGCAGCAGATCCAGCATGGACGCCTCGTCCACCACGACCAGATCGGCGTCGAGCGGCCGGTCCCTGTCGTACGCGGCGTCCCCGCCCGGTTTGAGTTCCAGCAGCCGGTGGACCGTGGACGCCTCGGCGCCGGTCAGCTCGGCGAGGCGCTTGGCGGCACGGCCGGTGGGCGCGGCGAGCACCACCTTCGCCTTCTTGGCCCTGGCCAGCTCCACGATCGAGCGGACGGTGAAGGACTTTCCGCAGCCCGGCCCGCCGGTCAGGACGGCGACCTTACGAGTGAGGGCGAGCCGCACCGCCGCCTCCTGCTCGGGCGCCAGCTCGGCTCCTGTGCGGCCCGCGAGCCAGGGCAGGGCCTTCTCCCAGACGACGTCCTGGAAGGCGGGCATCCGGTCCTCCCCGGCGCGCAGCAGCCGCAGCAGCTGGGCGGAGAGGGACAGCTCGGCGCGGTGGAACGGCACCAGATACACGGCGGTGACCGGCTCGCCCCCGTCAGGGCCCGGCACCTTCTCCCTGACGACGCCCTCGTCCTCGGCGGCCAGCTCGGCGAGACAGTCGATGACCAGGCCGGTGTCGACCTGGAGGAGCTTCACCGCGTCGGAGATGAGCTGCTCCTCGGGCAGGAAGCAGTGGCCCTGGTCGGTGGACTGGGAGAGCGCGTACTGCAGTCCGGCCTTGGCGCGGTCCGGGCTGTCGTGCGGGATGCCGACGGCCTGGGCGATGCGGTCGGCGGTGAGGAAGCCGATGCCCCAGACGTCGGCGGCCAGCCGGTAGGGCTCGTTCTTCACGACGGAGATCGAGGCGTCGCCGTACTTCTTGTAGATGCGGACGGCGATCGAGGTGGACACACCGACGCCCTGAAGGAAGATCATGACTTCCTTGATGGCCTTCTGCTCCTCCCAGGCGGCGCCGATCAGCTTCGTCCGCTTGGGGCCGAGGCCGGGGACCTCGACGAGCCGCTTGGGCTCCTTCTCGATGATCTCCAGGGTGTCGACGCCGAAATGCTCGACGATCCGCTCGGCGATGCGCGGGCCGATGCCCTTGATCAGACCGGAGCCGAGATAGCGACGGATGCCCTGGATGGTCGCGGGCAGGACCGTCGTGTAGTTCTCCACCGTGAACTGCTTGCCGTACTGGGGGTGCGAGGCCCAACGGCCCTCCATGCGCAGGGACTCCCCCGGCTGCGCGCCGAGCAGCGAGCCGACCACGGTGAGCAGATCGGCGCCCCGGCCGGTGTCGACGCGGGCGACCGTGTAGCCGTTCTCCTCGTTGCTGTACGTGATCCGCTCAAGAACGCCTTCGAGCACGGCCAGATTGGACATGATCCGACGCTACCGTCCGGGTACGACAGCGGGCCCGCCCTGTGGACAACTCCCCGTCGCACAGGGCTTCGACGGAGCGCCGGACAGCTTTAGGGGCCCGGTCCACTGGACCGGGCCCCACGCGCTCCCCCCTCCGACACAAAGCTTCCCGATCCCCCCGGACCCCTCCCCGGAAGCCTTGATGCCATGTACGACCGACATCACCGCGAAAGGGTTGCACGATTGCGGGCAGTTATTTTTTTCTGCCATCAGAAATCGCGATACAAGATGACAGAAGTAACCATTTCCCCACGAGAGAGGCTTCGTCGCGACAGGCCGGCTTCCCTTACAGCGCATGCCTCACATACCGCGCCGCGACGTCGGCCAGCAGCTCCGCTCCGTCCCGCACCCACAGGGTGTCGTTGAAGAGTTCGACCTCGATCGGGCCGTCGTACCCGGCCGCGTCGACACGTTCGCGCCATACCCGCAGGTCGATCGCGCCGTCACCGATGAGGCCGCGTCCGTTCAGCACTCCGGCGGGCAACGGGGTCGTCCAGTCGGCCAGTTGGAAGGAGTGGATCCGGTCCGCCGCCCTGGCGATGGCCGCCGGGGCCCGGTCGTCCCACCAGACGTGGTACGTGTCCACGACGACCCCGACCTGCTCGGCGGGGAAGCGCTCCGCGAGTTCCAGCGCCTGGTCGAGCGTGGAGACGACACAGCGGTCGGAGGCGTACATCGGGTGCAGCGGCTCGATCGCCAGCCGTACCCCGCGCTCCCCGGCGTACGGCGCCAGGACCGCGAGAGCGTCCGCGATCCGCTCACGCGCCCCGTGCAGATCGCGGCTGCCGGCCGGCAGCCCTCCCGACACCAGGACCAGGGTGTCGGTGCCCAGGGTGACGGCCTCGTCGATCGCCGCGCGGTTGTCGTCCAGGGCGTCGGCCCGTGCCGCGGGGTCGCTCGCCGTGAGGAAACCGCCCCGGCACAGGGTGGTGACGGCGAGCCCCGCGTCGCGTACGAGCTTGGCCGCGGCCTCCGTGCCGTACGCCTGCACCGGCTCCCGCCACAGCCCCACGCCCGGCACACCGAGTCGCACGCACGCCTCGGTCAGCTCCGGGAGGGTGAGCTGTTTGACCGTCATCTGATTGATGCTGAAACGGCTGAGGTCGCCCGGCAGTCCGGTCGCGCCCGTGTCGGGCACGTCGGACGCCTCAGTCACTTCGGTCACGTCGATCGCCTCGTTCGCATCCGTCACTGGTCCACTCCGTACACGCCGAGCAGGGACTTCATCCGGGCCTCGGCCGCCGCCGGGTCCGGGAACAGGCCCAGCCCGTCGGCCAGTTCGTACGCCCGCGCCAGATGCGGAAGCGAGCGGGCCGACTGGAGGCCGCCGACCATGGCGAAGTGGTCCTGGTGCCCGGCCAGCCAGGCGAGGAACACGACCCCCGTCTTGTAGAAGCGGGTGGGAGCCTGGAAAAGATGGCGGGACAGTTCGACCGTGGGATCGAGCAGTTCCCGGAAGCCCTTCGCGTCACCCGTGTCCAGGACGCGTACGGCTTCGGCGGCCACCGGCCCGAGCGGGTCGAAGATGCCCAGCAGCGCGTGGCTGAAGCCGCGTTCGTCGCCCGCGATCAGCTCGGGGTAGTTGAAGTCGTCGCCGGTGTAGCAGCGGACGCCCTGCGGCAGACGCCGGCGCAGCTCGACCTCGCGACGCGCGTCCAGCAGCGAGACCTTGATCCCGTCGATCTTGTCCGGGTGTTCGGAGATGACCTGGAGGAATGTCTCGGTGGCCGCGTCGAGGTCCGTGCTGCCCCAGTAGCCCTCCAGTGCCGGGTCGAACATCGGGCCGAGCCAGTGCAGCACGACGGGCTCGTCCGCCTGCCGCAGCAGATGGGCGTAGACGGCCAGATAGTCCTCGGGGCCCTCGGCCGCGGCGGCCAGCGCGCGTGAGGCCATCAGGATGGCCTGGGAGCCGGTCTCCTCGACGAGCGCGAGCTGTTCCTCGTACGCCGCCCGCACCTCCTCCAAAGAATGCGCTCCCGGCGTGAGTTGGTCGGTGCCCACCCCGCACGCGATCCGGCCGCCGGTGGACCGCGCCTCCGCCGCCGAGCGGCGGATCAACTCGGCCGCACCGGCCCAGTCCAGGCCCATGCCGCGCTGCGCGGTGTCCATGGCCTCGGCGACCCCGAGGCCGTGCGACCACAGATGGCGGCGGAAGGCGAGCGTGGTGTCCCAGTCGACGACGACCGGCGCTCCGGGGCTGCTGTCCGCGTACGGGTCGGCGACGACGTGCGCGGCGGAGAAGACCGTACGGGAGACGAGAGGGGCGGCGTCGGCACCCTGTGTGGTGAAGGCGGCCGGTTCGCGGCGCGGCCGGTAGGCGCGCAGTCGGCCGTCGGCGTCCGGGAGCCGGAGCCCCTGCCCCGGCTTCCTTACGGAGGGCGTGTCGGGCGCCGGGGAGGGTGTGGTTCGGGCGGTCACAGCGAGAGCTCCGGTACGTCGAAGCGGCGTCCCTGCGCCGAGGACTTGAGCCCGAGTTCCGCGAGCTGTACGCCGCGCGCGCCGGCGAGCAGGTCCCAGCGGTACGGCTCGCCGAGCGTGATGTGGCGCAGGAACAGCTCCCACTGGGCCTTGAAGCCGTTGTCGAACTCGGTGTTGTCCGGGATCTCCTGCCACTGGTCGCGGAAGGACTCGGTGGCGGCCAGGTCCGGGTTCCAGACGGGCTTGGGGGTGGCGCTGCGGTGCTGGACGCGGCAGCGGCGCAGTCCGGCCACCGCCGAGCCGTGTGTGCCGTCGACCTGGAACTCCACGAGTTCGTCCCGGTTGACCCGCACCGCCCAGGAGGAGTTGATCTGCGCGACGATGCCGCCCGCCAGCTCGAAGATCCCGTAGGCGGAGTCGTCGGCGGTCGCCGCGTACGGCTTGCCCTGCTCGTCCCAGCGGCGCGGGATGTGGGTGGTGATGTGCGCCGAGACGGAGTTGACCCTGCCGAACAGCTCGTGCAGGACGTACTCCCAGTGCGGGAACATGTCGACGGTGATGCCGCCGCCGTCCTCGCTCCGGTAGTTCCAGGACGGGCGCTGCGACTCCTGCCAGTCACCCTCGAAGACCCAGTAGCCGAACTCGCCTCGTACGGAGAGGATCTCGCCGAAGAAGCCGCCGTCGATGAGGCGCTTCAGCTTCAGCAGGCCGGGAAGGAAGATCTTGTCCTGGACGACGCCGTGCTTGATGCCGGCGCTCTGGGCGAGGCGGGCGAGATCCAGGGCGCCTTCGAGGTCGGTCGCGGTCGGCTTCTCCGTGTAGATGTGCTTCCCGGCGGCAACGGCTTTCTTGATGGCCTCGACGCGCGCGGAGGTGACCTGCGCGTCGAAGTAGATGTCGACGGTGTCGTCGGCGAGGACGGTGTCGAGGTCGGTGGACCACTCGGTGAGGCCGTGGCGTTCGGCGACCTCCCTGAGGGCGTGCTCACGGCGGCCGACGAGTACGGGCTCGGGCCAGAGCACCTCACCGTCGCCGAGGTCCAGTCCGCCCTCTTCGCGGATCGCGAGGATGGAACGCACCAGGTGCTGTCGGTACCCCATCCGCCCCGTGACGCCGTTCATGGCGATCCGCACTGTCCTGCGTGTCACGAAGTTCCCTCCATACGGCCGTAGCAAGCGCTTTCTATAGGGTATGAAGCTAGCCTGCCGAAAGCGACCGGACAAGGGTCCGGCGCCGATCTACTCCCTCACCCACCTTTCGGAGGAACAGCCGATGACAGTCACCCTGGCCGATGTGGCGGCCCGCGCCCGGGTGTCGCCCGCCACTGTTTCCCGCGTGCTGAACGGCAACTACCCGGTGGCCGCATCCACCAGGGAGCGCGTACTGCGGGCCGTGGACGAGCTGGACTACGTGCTGAACGGACCGGCCAGCTCCCTCGCCGCCGCCACGTCCGACCTGGTCGGGATCCTGGTCAACGACATCGCCGACCCGTTCTTCGGGATCATGGCCGGGGCCGCGCAGACCGAGATCGGCGGCCAGGAGGGAACGGGCCGGGCCGGTGGCGAGAAGCTCGCCGTCGTCTGCAACACAGGCGGCTCCCCCGAGCGGGAACTGACCTATCTCACCCTCCTCCAGCGCCAGCGGGCCGCCGCCGTGATCCTCACCGGTGGCGCCCTCGAAGACCCCACCCATATCGCGGCGATGTCGGCCAAACTGACCAAACTCGCCGACGCGGGGACGCATGTGGTGCTGTGCGGGCGGCCTCCACTGCCGGGCAGCAGCGCGGTCGTGGCCTCGCTGGCCTTCGACAACCGGGGTGGCGGGCGGCGGCTCACCGAGCATCTGCTGGCACTGGGGCACCGCAGGATCGGATACGTCGCCGGCCCGGCCGAGCGCACCACGACCCGGCACCGGCTGGAGGGCCACCGGGCAGCGCTGACCGCCGCGGGGCTGACGGACGACCAGGGTCCGCTGACGGTGCACGGACCTTACGACCGGCGCTCGGGGTACGAGGCGACGCTCGAGTTGCTGCGGCGCTCGCCGGACCTGACGGCGGTGGTGGCCGCGAACGACACGGTGGCGCTCGGCGCGTGCGCGGCGGTGCGCGACCAGGGCCTGCGCATTCCGCAGGACATCTCGGTGGCGGGCTTCGACGACCTGCCGTTCTCGGTCGACGCGGTGCCGGCACTGACGACGGTGCGGCTGCCCCTGTACGAGGCGGGGGCGCGGGCCGGCCGGCTGGCCATGGGGACCGAGGCTCCGCCGCCCGGCGGGATCACGACGATCGCCGCGGAGTTGATGGCGCGGGCTTCGACGGCGCCGCCGCGGGGCTGAGGGGCCGCGGGGCTGCCGGCCTGAGGGGCTGTGGGGAGGTCATGGGCTCGGGCGGGCGCCTGCGCGCGGGTGTGCGCGCGCATTCGCGCACACACCCGCGCGCACTCGCGGGCGCGGATTTAGGGGTCCGGGGCAGGGACGGGGGGCGGGTTCACCCGATCGAGTGTCTTGCCGATCTTGGCGACCCCGGCGTACCGTTGACTGAGTCAAGGAAATTGATCGAGGGAGAGGTCGGGGGACCATGACCATTCAGGAGATTCGCGCGTTCAACCGCTTCTACACCAACCTCATCGGCGCGCTGAATTACAGCAAGCACCTCTACACGCCGTACACGCTGACCGAGTCACGGCTGCTGTACGAGCTGGCGCACACGCCACGTACGGACGCCGCCGAGCTCCGTGCCGAACTGTCCCTGGACGCGGGCTATTTGAGCAGAATGCTCACCAAGTTCGAGCGGGAAGGACTGGTGGAGCGCGCCCCCTCGGAGCACGACGCCCGGCGGCAGCGGATCACACTGACACAGCAGGGGCGCGGGACCGCCGCGCTGCTCGACGAGCGATCGCGCGAGGCGGTCGGCACACTGCTGGACCGGGTCGAGCCGGACAAACGCCCGCGTCTCGTGGAGGCGTTGCGGACGGCCAGGGAAATACTGAGCGCCGACGAGACGGCCGCCGCCGGTCCCCGGGCGTCCGCCCGTCGCGACGGGCCCGTGCTGCGCGAGCCGGTCCCCGGCGATCTGGGCTGGATGGTGCAGCGGCACGGCGCGGTGTACGCGGCGGAGTACGGATGGAATGCCACGTTCGAGGGCCTGGTCGCCGGGATCGTCGCCGACTTCGCGGCGGAGCACGACGAGCGGCTGGAGCGGGTGTGGATAGCCGAGCTGGACGGCCGGCCGGTGGGTTCGGTGATGTGTGTACGGGACGAGGCGCCCGACACCGCGCGGCTGCGGCTTCTGCTGGTCGAACCGGAGGCACGCGGGCACGGCCTGGGTGAGCGAATGGTCGAAGCGGTTGTGGATTTCGCCCGCGATGCGGGGTATCGGGAGGTGGTGCTGTGGACCAACGACGTCCTGATCGCTGCCCGGAAGCTCTACGTGCGGGCGGGGTTCACCCTCGTCGCCGAGAAACCGCACCGTTCCTACGGAGCGGACCTGGTCGGCCAGGACTGGCGGCTCCCGCTTGTCGACGAGCCCGTCGCGGGCTCTCTCTCGTGAAAGGAAACGCGAAGTGAAATTCGCCTTCTCGACCCTCGGTGTCCCTGGCCTTCCCATCTCCGAGGTCGTCGCCCTCGCCAGTCGGACCGGCTACCAGGGTGTGGAGTTGCGCGCTCACCCGGAGGAGCCCGTACACCCCGGCATCGACGCGCGGGAACGGGCCGCGGTGGTGGACGAGTTCAAGCGTCGTGGGGTCGAGATCCTCACGGTCGCCGGCTATGTGCGGGTGGCCGCCGAAGGCGGTGACGAGGAGCAGTTGCGCCAGGAGCTCGACGAACTGATCCTGCTGGCGCGCGACCTGGGCGCGTCGTACGTACGTGTCTTCCCGGGCGGTGGCGACCAGGACCCCGAGGCCGCCGACGCGACGGCCGCCCGCCGGCTGGCCGCGGCGGCGCCGCTCGCCGCGGAGTCGGGGGTGCGGGTCCTGCTGGAGACGCACGACTCCCACCGCACGGGGGCGGACGCCATTCGCGTCCTCGGTCTTGTCGGGCACAAGCAGGTGGGTGCGCTCTGGGACGTGATGCACACCTGGCTCGGTGGTGAACGCCCCGTCACCAGTCATGCGTCACTATCGCCGCACCTCGGCTACGTGCAGGTGAAGGACATCGCGTCGGCGGAGGACACCACGCCGTTGGCGCTGGGCGCCGGGGTACTGCCGTTGGGCGAGTGTGTCGGCCTGTTCGCCGGGGACGGGGACGACGGGTGGCTCTGCTGGGAGTACGAGAAGCGCTGGTACGCGGACGCGGCGGACCTTCCCGACCTGCTGATCCCGGGGCGCGAGTATCTGGAGGCGCTGCTGGCCCGGGGGCACTGACGGAGGCCGGGTCGGGAGGCCCGAGGCTCCAGGTCAGGGCTGCTGGGGCTTGCGGGCCAGTAGGTGGGCCTGTGGGACCGCCGATGACAACTGGTGCCTGTAGGGCTCGCGCACGAGCCGGGCGGTCACCTGGAAGCCGGCCTGGCTCAGCAACTCGGTGACGCGGTCGGGGGACAGCCTGCGGAAGTCGAGGAAGACGGGGTGGCCGAAAGCCTCGTCGAAGTGCAGAGGCTCGTCGCCGACCTGGAAGGCGACCAGCAAATGGCCGCCGGGGGCAAGCACCCGGTGGAACTGTGCGAAGACGAGGGGCAGTCGCTCCGGCACGATGTGAATGATCGAGTACCAGGCGACGGCGCCGGCGAGGCCGCCGTCCGGCAGATCCAGGTCGGTCATCGAACCTTCCTCGAACCGCAGCTCCGGGAAGGTCCGGCGGGCCAGCGCGACCATCGCGGGCGACAGGTCGATCCCGGAGATGTCGAGGCCGAGTCCGTGCAGATGGGCGGTCACCCGGCCGGGGCCGCTGCCGATCTCGACGACGGGACCCGAGCCGTCGGCCTGTATGTACTCGGCGAAGGTGCCGAGCATCGCCCGTCCCAGCGGGTCGGCATCCAGGGCGGATCCGAAGCGCTCGTCGTAGTCGACGGCGATGGCGTCGTAGCCGGCTCGGGTGTCGCGGAGATAGGAGGGTTCAGGTTCGGTCATGGGCGAGGAGGTTAGCCGCCCGCCCGGTGGCCGTGGATGAGGGGGGTGGGTCCGTGCGGCTGCCTCCCCCGTACCCCGGCGACGTCAGCACGACGCCGCCCACCCAAGGGAGAACGGCGCCACCGACGACGCCGGGGAGCGGCGGAGTCCGACAACGAGGCCCGGCTTTCTCCGTGCTTACCGCACCTTCTTGATGAAAACGGCGGAATCTTCGCTTCCCGGGAACTTCACGAGTCGTCCATCCGTCCTAATCCACGTGCTCCCGTCGACTTTCCGCAGCGCGGTGTCGGCCCTCGTGCTCACTGGCAACGATCGCTGACTCCCCTCTCCAGGCCGTCTGCGGCCGGGCAGCACACCGCCACCGGTGCGCCCCCCTTGTTTGCGCCGGTGGCGGTCCCGTGCTCACGGGCCTGCGGATTACGGGCTACTGACGCAGCGTCGGCATCCGCTCCAGGTCCTGCTTGTCGAGCTTCGCGTCGAACGTCGCCAGCGGCTTCGCCTTCGCGGCGTCCTGCTGAACGGCGGCCGGTGCGACGTCCGCCCAGGCGAGGATCCTGGCCGTGGCCTTCGCGTTCTCGTCGGCCACCAGACCGGCGACGTTGGCGCCGTGGTTGGCGCCCGGCGCGGTGAACACATAAGTGTCCTTCGTGCCGCGGCCGGGACGGAAGCGCTCGGCGCCCCACGGGTCGTTCTCGCCGTAGACGAACATCATCCGGTTCGCGTTGTGGCGGACCCAGTTGTCGACGGACGGCATCTCCCACGGCCTGAACTTCATGGGGATGTCGCGCGGGACGAAGTTCCGCGGCGGCTGGTAGCCGTAGCGGCTCAGATTGCCCAGGTGGGGCAACTTGACGGTGGGCGCGCCCAGTTCGGTGCCCGCCTGGTAGTAGTACGGCGTGTACCCGGCGAGGCCCTGGTCGGTGTAGAAGGAGAAGCCGGAGATCGCGTCGATGATGTTGTAGATCTCCTCGTCCGACGCGGTGGCCGGCGGGATGTCCGCGCAGTCGGCTTCCAGGCTGTACTGCCAGAAGGCCCAGACGAAGTCGAGCACCACCGCTTCGTACGCCTTGTCGAGCGTGCCGACGGTGGTGAACGTCGCGCCTTCCGCCTCGGCCCACGTCTCGTACATCTTCTCCAGCGGCTCACGCCTGACCAGCGCCTCGCGCTGCACGGCGTTGAGCTTGGCGCGGCACTCCTCCGTGCCGACCTGCTCGAAGAAGCGGTCGTAGGCGGAGTCCTCCTTGTTCACCACGTCGTTGGGTGCGACATAGGCGACGACGCCGTCCATGTCCCGCGGGTGGAAGCGCTCGTAGTACGTGGCGGTCATGCCGCCCTTCGAGCCTCCGGTGGCGAGCCACTTCTTCGGATAGATCTTCTTCAGCGCGCCGAAGATCCGGTGCTGGTCGGCCGCGGCCTGCTCGTAGTCGAGCTTCGACCAGTCGGCCGGGTCGGGCCGGGACGGCGTGAAGAAGCGGTACTCGAGCGAGACCTGGTTGCCGTCGATGATCCGTGTCGGCTCACTGCGGCTCGGGTTGGTGGACACGCCGTACCCGCTCGTGAAGAACACGGTGGGGCGGCTGGTGTCCTTGTGCAGCAGCGTGAGGCGCTGCTTGAAAGTACCCTTCGACGGTCGTTTGTGGTCGACCGGCTGGGTGTAGTTGAGGACGAAGTATCGGTAACCGGGGTACGGCTTCTCCTCGATCAGGCTCATCCCCGGGATGGCGAGGATCTGGTCCTTGATGTCGGGGGCCGCGGATCCCGCGTTCCCGTCGGCGGCGGTTGCCGCACCGGCCGTGCCCAGCGTGCCGACGAGCAGCACGAGCGACAGCAGCCATCTCAGCGCCTTGCGCATTCACACTCCCTGTGTTCATGACAGACGCCCGCGAACCTAGCCGGGGAGGCACCCGCGCCGCCAGCCCCCACGAGGCGGCCGCACCCGGATGGCGCCTCCCGCCCGCCGCTCACCCGCCCCGGCCGAGCGGACACGAACGGGGCGTGACCGAGCCATTGAGGGAGCACGAAGCGGGCGAGGAGAGACCATGAAGCGGGCGCGAAGAGAGCCTGGAGAGGGCGTGATGGAAGCCCCGGCGGAGAAAGCGGAACCGGACGTCGGTCCTTCGGAGCGCAATTCCGGGCCCTCCCGGAGTGGACTCGCCCACCTCCACGGACGCTTAACACGGCGTACACAACAAGGGCATGGCCTTTCCTCCCCGTAACCGGCGCGGCGCCTTGCCATGACCGGAATACCGCCTTCCCACTCGCGCCTCGGACGCCTTCCGTCCAGCCATTCGGCCGTTTATCAACCCGCCTCGCGACGGCCTGAATTGGTTGCCCCGGGATCACTTCCCCCGGCACGGGATCCGGCCTCCGAGCGGCACGTACGACCCTCGCGACGGGTCCCGAGGAGCACCCGACCGTGTCCGCCGCGTGTCCGGCGGACACCCTGCCGAGGTACCCAGTCGCGACGTTCCGGACATCACCGAATCGCGAAGACTCATGAGAACCTCAAATGGATGCTGTGATCTGCGTCACATATTTTGGGCGTGTCGCACTACCCCCGAAGGCCCTGCGAGAAGGCGGAAAAGTGAGCTGAGAGACCGTGCGGGCACCCTCCGGATCGCCCGGTGACGAGTCGACAGCACAGGGCGATCACATCCCGCGCTGTTCACCCCACCCGCCGGACCGTTTGAACATACGGAGTGGAGGCGAGATGGAGGGGTGTCATGGCCACGGGTGGCCGACGCCTCACCCAGCTCGAACACGGGGGAGACAACTCCCGCGGCACGGGCGGACGGATCGGATTACCACTCCGGTCCTATGACTGAAGATGACTGAAACGGGGGCAGGAATTGGCTGACGTATAGACCGGAAATCCGTACTTCCCGGACCACGCTCGATCGAACCTGCGAGAGCAGCTCTTCCGGCGGCAGCACTGTGAACGAGCTTGTTGTTTCAGGCCGTCGAGCACCTCGGAATCCGGCGCCTCACCGCCGGACGACCGTGAGGTTGATACAGGTGAATCCACGAAGTGTCCTCAGAGCCCCCCACCTCGGACTGGAAAACGATCACTTGAGAATCCTGCAACTCGTCTCGCAGGGCTGCACCATGGCGCAGGTCGCACGCCGGATGGGAATGAGCGACCGCACACTGCGCCGCAAACTGCGGACCATATGCGAACGCGTCGACGTCGAAACGCCGATCGAAGCGGTCGTGTGGGCCGTACGGCGAAGAATCGTCTGAGCCTCGTCGAGTCGGTCCGATCGTCCGGTCCATTCGCCCGGTCCTTTCGTCCGGTCCAATGGCCCGACGCCCGTGCGACAAGCAGCACGCGGTACCGCATCACGCGGTACACGCGGGCGACGAGAATAGATAATTCTCGGTTCGGGTGAGCAGGTCCACGAGCGGCGGTGTCGCGTGACGGTTAGCGGAGGAATCGTCACCGGCCGCCGTTCGTCGGCCCGCGACACCTCGTGACGCTCCACGCGGGACGGTTTTCCCTGCTGACCCGCGTGGCGGCGGCACCACGACGGTCCAGCCACGGCCCGCCAACAGCCCGACGGCGGCTCGCGCTCCGGACGCGCTTCCGGCGGCCCCCGGCGGGTCCCCGGGGACGGCCGCGCACAGCCCGTCCGGGACTGCGCGGCAGTCCCGCACGTTACCCACCGCGCCCCGCCCTAGCCGGGGGTGGCCGATGGCGGTCAATTCGTTGTCCGCCGACGGCGTCCCGCGATAGAAAACGGCTGTGGCAGGCGAAAAGATTCAATACCCGCAGGGCCGGTCTTCCGCGTCGGCTGTCGACAGTCCCGTGGACGCATCGGTCGAACAGCTCCTCGTCCAGCTCCACTTGGGTTCACTCAACGCCTCGGAGGTCTTCTCCTATCCGGGCCGCAACGACAACTGGTCCGGTGTCACCGACACCGGCAATGCCGTATTCGTGAAGCGCCTCAAGGGGAATCCCAAGGAATCCCTGAAGCGCTACCAGCGGCTGATGTCATTCGAGCGCCTGATGAATCGCGGCAGTTCCCCCTTCCCTCGCCCCGAATTCCTGGGCGGTGACGAGGAACAACGCCTCCTGGTCTTCGGCATGCTCGACGACATCCGGTCGGGCAGTGAGCTGGCCGCGGAGGAGGAGTTCACCGAGGCGACGTCCGCCGAGGCCGGCCGGACGGTGGCCGCTCTGCATCAACTTCCCTTCCTGCCGGAGGACTTCCCCGACCCGGATCCGCACCCGTACCCGCCCGTCGAGGACCTGCGGGCGCTGCCGCTGGAGCACTACGTCAACGCCACGGGCGCGTTCATCCAGGGCTGGGGGCTGCTGCAGCGCGACGCCGCGCTGCTCGACGGGCTCGAACGGCTCCGGGCGACCGAGGCCGACGCGGCGCGCGTGCCGATCCACGGCGATCTGAGGCTGGATCAGTTCCTGGCCACCGAGAGCGCGTTGTACGTGAACGACTGGGAGGAGTTCCGGCTCGGCGATCCGGCGCGTGACGTCGGGGCGTACGTCGGCGAGTGGCTGCACCGCGCGGTACTGCGGATCCCCTCGCAGGAGGCGGAGGACGCCTTCTCGGCGACCCTCACCCATGAGGAGGTCGTGGCGCGCGGCAGCGAGGAGCTGAACCGCGTACTGCCGCTGATCGCCGCGTTCCACCGCGGCTACCGCGAGGGCGGCGGCCCCGACGACGACGGGCTCGTCGTGCGGGCCACGTCGTACGCCGGCTGGCATCTGATCGACCGGCTGATCGCCTCGACCAAGGAGAACGGCCGCCTGTCGGCCATCGTCCGGGCGGCGGCGGGGATCGGCCGGACAGCGCTACTTGACCCGCGGAGCTTCGTCTCCACGGTGGGACTCGGGGAGGCCGCATGAGCACGGTCACAGGCACGGAGACAGCCGCTGAGACAGCCGCGGCGGAACGAGCCGCATCCGCCCCGCCACTCCTCTCCGCCGGTCTGCGCGACGCGATCGACACGGTCCGTATCGCGGCGGACGGCCGGACCGCCTGGGTCGGCGACGACGAGATCACGGCCGAGTCCCCGCCGGCGATGCGCTTCACGCTCGCCCGCACGCTGTACGAAGTGCTGCACACCGGACGCGGAATACGCGACCGCAAGGCCCCCAAGACACTGCGCGCACCGGAGTACGAGACCCGGATCGCCGAGGCGACCCCCCACCCGGCGACCGTCGCGCCCGCCGTCCTCACCGAGCGGCGGACGGCCGCCGGGCGGCGCGTGGTGGAGATCGACGGTCTGCGCCTGGGCGTGCCCGACTCGGTGTCCCTGCGGGAGACCGGCCGTACGGTCGGCGATCCGGCGCGCCCCGTGGTCCTGATGACCCTCCCCTCCGCCCGCCCGCTGATCTCGCCCGGCTTCTTCCTGGTGGACAGCGGCAAGGGCCGTACCGGCGGCGGCGATCTGCTGCGCATGTACCTGCGGGTGGCCGACGCCGAGCAGGGGCCGGCCCTGTGGAACGCGGTGCTGAGCACGCTGGAGAGCCGGTCGGCGATCTACCGGGCGAAGATCATCTCGAATCCGGCCAGCCTGCCGCGGAACGACGGCATGGTGGTCTATCTGAGTTCCGAATCCTGGGGCGTGGTCGACGCGTTGACCGAGAGCGCGCTGGCCACCGGGCTGCCGGACGGCCCGTCCCCCGCGTTCGCGCATGTCGTGGCCCCAGGTGTGACGGCCGCGTGGGAGCCGAAGGACGACCGGGCCGGGATGCGCGGGCTCAGTTTCGGTGAGCACCGCGCGCATGTGGTGGCCCGTGCGTTCGTGGCCGCCGCCGAGCAGGGGCGCGAGCGCCCGACCGTCGCCGAGCTGTCGGCGGCCTGCGCCGCGGCGAACGTGGACCCCGCCGACCCCGCCCGGAACCTCGACTCGGCGGCCTGGCCCTGGACACACGCAACCGTCACCGGCAAAGCCACCACCGACCGCGCCCCCGACTCCACGACCACCGACTCCACGACCGCCGACGCCGGGGACGCCGCCGCGCCCTGAACCGTCGGCCGTGCGACCGAAAGTGACCGGATGTAACCGCAAGCTGGAGGAGAACCACCACCATGGCCAAGGCAGAACCACGTCCGGCCGGCACCGACGAACTGCGCGTCTTCGCCCAGCTCCTGGAGGGCCGGAAGACCGCCGTCGCCGGTGCGGTGGTGATGAGCATGCTCTCCGCCGTCGCCACGCTCATGCTCCCCCTCCAGGTCCGTGACCTGGTGGTGGCCCTGGGCCAGGACGAACAGCCGATCCGCCCGATGCTCCTGATGGCCGGTCTGGCACTCGGCGCGGGTCTCACGTCGGCGATCGGTTCCTTCCTGCTCGCCCGCGCCGGTGAGGCCCTGGTCTCCGAGGCCCGGTTCCGGATCGCCGCGCACATCCTGACCCTGCCGCTGCGGCGCGTACGGCGCGAGGGAGCCGGCAATCTGGTCGCCCGCGCCAGCTCCGACAGCTCGCAACTGCGCTCCGTGGTGGACGTCGGCGTGGCGCAGATCCCGTCGTCCCTGTTCCTGGCCGTCGGCACGCTGATCGCGATGGGACTGCTGGACTGGGTCCTGCTCCTGGTCGTCCTGGCCACCTTCACCGTCGCCGGTCTCGGCATCTGGGCCTGTGTACGGGCGATTCGCAGCGGGGTCGAGCGGCAGCAGAACGCCATCGGCACCATGTCGCAGCAGATGACGGCGGCCGTGCTGTCACTGCCCACGGTCAAGGCGTTCCTGGCGGAGCGTCAGGTGGCGTCCTCGCTCGGCGACAGCGTGGACGACGCCCGCAAGGCCGCCGTGTCCGTGGCGCGCGTGAGCGCGCTGGTCGGTCCCACGATGCAGTTCGGGCAGCAGTTGTCGATCGTCGCGGTGATGGTCGTCAGCGGGGCGCGGCTGGCCTCCGGGGATCTGAACATCGGCGAGTTCGCCGCCTTCATCGTGTATCTGCTGCAACTGGTCTCGCCGCTCACCCTGTTGGTGTCGGGCTTCGCCCGGATGCAGGCCGGTCTGGCCGCGCGTGGCCGGCTGAACAGCGTGCTCATGATCCCGTCGGAGAACCCGGGCGCCGCCACTCCGGTCGAGCCCTCCCCCACCGCGCCGGCCGTGGAGTTCGACCAGGTGTCGTACGTGGACGGTGGGCGCACCATCATCCACGAGGCGTCCTTCGCGGCGCCCGCGCGCGGCCTGACCGCCGTCGTCGGTCCCTCGGGCGCCGGCAAGACGACGCTGCTGGGCCTCACGGAGCGTTTCCTGCTGCCCGACTCGGGCCGGATCTCGCTGTGCGGTTTCCCGGTCGAGGAGTGGCCGCTGGACCAGTTGCGCGGTGAGATCAGCTATGTCGACCAGAGCTTCACCCTCGTCGAGGGCACGGTGCGCCAGAACCTCCAGCTCGGCCGGGACGCCGACGTACCGGAGGCGGAGCTGTGGCAGGCGCTGGAGACCCTCGGGCTGCGCGGCGCCGTGGAGGCGCTGCCGGACGGCCTGGACACCGAACTGGGCCGCGCCGAGGACCTGTCGGGCGGTCAGCGGCAGCGACTGGCGGCCGCCCGTGTGCTGCTCCGGGACACCCGCGTCGTCCTCTTCGACGAGCCGACGTCCCAGCTCGACAGCGAGAACGAGGAGCGGCTGCGCGCGCTGATGCGTGAACTCGCCGCCGAGCGCGCGGTGATCGCGGTCGCGCACCGCATCTCGACCGTGCAGGACGCCGATCTGATCGTGGTCGTGGACGAGGGTCATATCGTCGACCGGGGTACGCACGAGGAGTTGCTGACGCGCTCCGCGCTCTACCAGGAGCTGGTGCACGGCCAGACGCTGCGCGGCGGTGAGGGCCGGGGCGCGACCGCCGCCGCCCCGGCCGCCCCGGCGGCCCCCATGGACCCGGCGCTCGCGCCGGAGCCCGCCCCCGCTTCCGAACCCGCGCCCGTGGCGGGTTCGGGGGCGGGAGCGGCGGCCCGGTGACCGCCGGGGCCGGGGTGCCCGAACCGGTGGGCGCCCGGCGGCTGTTGGTCATCGGTACGGGGTCGGTGACCGCCGCCCATCTGCCGTTCTGGGCGAGCTGGCTGAAGATGGGGCAGCCCGGGGTGGAGGTGCGTTACGTCCTCACGGGGGCGGCCACCCGGTTCGTCACCCGCGAGGCGCTGGTCGCCATCGGTGGCTGCGAGGTGCTGGCGGACCGCTGGCCGGAGGAGCCCGAGGCGCGCGCCCGCCATGTGGATCTCGCGCAGTGGCCGGACGCGGTGGTGGTCCTGCCCGCGACGCTCAACTATCTGGCTCGGCTGGCACTCGGGCTCGGCGACTCGCCGTCGATGCTCGCGCTGCAGTGCACGGAGGCCGCGATCGCGCTGGCGCCCGCGCTGCCGCCCGGTGGCGCGCAGAGCGCGGCGTACGCGGAACACTCCGCGAAGCTCGCCGACCGCCGCAATGTGATCGTCGTCCCGCCGCATCCCGGCCGCAGTACGACCAGTGGCCGGCGCGAGGCGTGGGCGCCCGCGTCGTTCCCCGAAGTGCTGGCCGCCGCGGACCAGTTGCGCGCGGAGTTGGCCGTTGCGCAGGAGAAGCAGCAGGAGAAGCAGAGGGAGAGGGCATGACCACCGAAGCACCCCGGCAGACCGAGAACCGTACGAACGGCACCGCCGGCGCCAAGTCCGGCGCCGACGGCAAGGGCGGCAGCGCCGCCGGTGCCAATGGCAGGAGCAACGCCAACGGCAGCAGCGCGTACGGCGAGGCGCTGGCCGACGTCTACGACTCGCTCTACCCCACCTCCGGCCCGGCCATCGACTCCATGATCACCTTCCTGGAGGAGCTGCGCCCCGCACCCGCCTCACTCCTCGAACTCGGCGTCGGTACCGGCCGGTTGGCCATCCCGCTGGCCAAGCACGGCTATCGGGTGCACGGTGTGGACGCCTCCCCCGCGATGCTGGCGAAGCTCCACGAGAACGACCCCACGGGCGGTATCACCAGCTCGGTCGCCGACTTCAGCGCGCTGGTGGTGGAGGAGCGGTACGACGTGGTCCTCACCGCGCTCAACACGTTCTTCATGCTGCCCACGCAGGAGCTGCAGATCAGCTGTCTGCGGGGGATCCACGACGCGCTCGCCGACGGCGGGGTCGCGGTCTTCGAGACGTACAACCCGCAGAACTACCACCGCCTCTCCGAGGCGACGACGCAGATCGGTCATCTGGCCGCGGACGCGCTGCTGTTGGACACCATCCAGGTGAACCGGCAGCTCCAGTCCGCGCTGGTCGTCCACACGATCCTGGGCCCCGGCGGGCTGCGGAAGGTGCCGGAGGTCAGCCGGTACGCGTGGCCTGCGGAGTTCGACGTGATGGCCAGGCTCGCGGGGCTGCGCGTCACCGGCCGCTGGGCCGGCTGGGACCGGAGCGCGCTGTCCGAGCTGACGGAGAAGCACATCGTTGTGGTGGAGCGTCAGGACGCCTGACATCCTTGACGAAGTGATGTGTTAACGCAATACTTCGATGAGTTAACACATCAAGATCGTCATGACCATCGTCCTCACCGTCGGAAGGTACGGCACATGGCTGCGACAGCGCTGGAGGTCGACCGCGTACGGAAGAGCTACGGCAAGCGCCGAGCCGTCGACGACATGACCTTCGACATCCGCGCCGGTGAGCTTTTCGGCTTCGTGGGCAGCAACGGGGCGGGCAAGACCACCACGATGCGGATCATCCTCGGCGTCCTCACGCCCGACGCCGGGGAGGTCCGCTGGCTGGGCCGTCCCGTCGACTTCGCCGCCCGCAGGCAGTTCGGCTACATGCCCGAGGAGCGCGGTCTGTATCCGCGGATGAAGGTCGCCGAACACCTGCGGTATCTGGGCGAGTTGCACGGCATGTCGCGCGCCGCCGCACGGGCCGCGGCCGACCGTTGGATCGAGCGGCTGGAGGTCTCGTCGTACGCCTCCGAGGAGGTCCAGAACCTCAGCCTCGGCAATCAGCAGCGCGTCCAGCTCGCGGCGGCCCTGGTGCACGACCCGAAGGCGCTGGTGCTGGACGAGCCGTTCTCCGGCCTCGACCCGGTCGCGGTGGACGTGATGCGCGACGTGCTCGCGGAGAGGGCCGCCGAAGGCGTGCCCGTCATCTTCTCCAGCCACCAACTGGCCCTCGTCGAACGGGTCTGTCACCGCGTCGGCATCGTCGGCGGCGGGCGGCTCATCGCCTGCGGCACGGTGCGGGAGCTGAGCGAGAGCGCCGAGCGCCGGCTCCTGGTCGACGCGCCCGAGGCGGGCGAGCACTGGGCGGCGGGGCTGACAGGCGTGGAGGTCGTGAGCCGCGAGGGCACCCGGACCCGGCTCCGGCTGGCGAAGGGGGCGGACGACCAGAAGGTGCTGCACGCGGCGCTCGCGACGGGGCCGGTGTCCACCTTCGTATCCGAACAGCCGCCGCTGACCGAGCTGTACCGCGATCTGGTGACCAGAGACGACGCCGAGAGCACGGCGAAGGGCGCGGGCACGAAGGCCACGAGCACGGCGGGCACCGAGACCAAGGGCGGCGGGCGATGAGTACAGCGGCGCGGGCAGGTTCCGACACCGGCAACGGCACCGACGCCGACACGGACGCACACGCACCGGACGGCGGCGCGCCCGCCCCCGGCGGCGGCCCCTCCCCCGATCCGGGCGCGCTGTCGGCCCGCCGGGCGGTCGGCCTGGTCGCCAAGCGCGAGATCAACAGCAGGATGCGGACAAAGTCCTTCGTACTGAGCACGCTGGGACTGGTGCTCGGACTCGGCGTCTACACCCTGATCATCCTCTTCTCCAAGGAGGGGCCGACCAAGGTCGGTCTCGACCGGGACGCCGCGGCGATGCGCCCGATGCTCACGGCCGTCGCCGACCGGGCCACCGATCTCGACTTCGAGTTCGTCACCATCGACCGCGGCAACGGCAACGATGACGGTGACGGTGACGACGACCGCGCCGAGACGATGCTGCGCGACGGTGACGTCGCCGCCGTGATCAGCGGCGACTCGGCCACCGACGTCACCGTGACCGTCGAGCGCGAGACGAACGACGACCTGCTCGCCGTCGTGAACGCCGCGGTGGCCGAGGAGCGCACCACGCGGGAGCTGGAGCGCGAGGGCGTCGACCCGGTGGACTTCGCCGAGCGCGTGGGATCGTCGGCGGCGGAGACCAGAACGCTGGAGCCGTCGGGGAACAGCGCGGCGGAACAGTTCGCGCTGATTCTCGCCTCCACCGGACTGCTGTATTTCTTCTTCATCGTCTACGGGATCATGCTGGCGCAGGGCGTCGTGGAGGAGAAGACCAGCCGCGTGGTGGAGCTGCTGCTCTCCAGCATCCGGCCCTGGCAGCTCCTCGCGGGCAAGCTGATCGGTGTGGCCGTGGTCGGCGTGACCCAACTCGTCCTGCTCGGCGGGGCCGCGGTCGTGCTCGCCGAGGGCACCGGAGCCATCTCACTGCCGACGGCGGTGGCCGGGACGCTGGTGACGATGGGGGTCTGGTTCCTGCTCGGCTTCTTCCTCTTCGCCGCGATGCTGGCCGCCGCGGCGGCGCGCGTCTCGCGGCAGGAGGACCTGCAGTCGGTGGTGCAGCCGGTGATGGTGCTGATCACCACCCCGTTCGTGCTGGGCATATCCCTGCTGAGCAAGAACGCCCACGACCCGGTGATCGAGTGGCTGTCGCTCGTACCGCCGCTCAGCCCGATCCTGATGCCGGCACGCATGCTCCTGGGTATCGCGCCGGCATGGCAGGTGGCGGTGTCCCTGGTGCTTGCGGTGGCCGCGCTGGTGGGACTGACCCGTATCGCCGGGCGGATGTACGCCAACAGTGTGCTGCGCAGCGGCTCCAGGGTCCCGCTCGCCGAGTCACTTCGTCTGCGCTGAGGCACCCGGCCCCGCGCCCGATCCGAACCCGACACACCCAACACCGACACCGACACCGACACACCCAACCCCCCACACCCAACCCTCACCTCACTCAACGGGAGTACTCATGAGCACCGCAGTCTGGATCGCCATCGGCATCGCCCTCCTCGTCGCCGTCGTCGCCGGGATCAACAAGAGCCGGGGCTGATCTCCACGCAGTTGCCCGCACCACTGACTGAGGGGCCGGCGTTTCCGGGTGGCACCC